>PIVS01000133.1 GCA_003353855.1 Desulfobacteraceae bacterium | reverse complement strand
CATATCATCGGCAAGGGAAGTACTGGCAAGGTTGTCGTCATATTTAGAAAGCGCCGGAAAGAGTTTTTTCCGACCCATAAATATTTTTGCCCGCTCTTTGGGGTCATAGCTGGAATGGAGATCCTGACCCCTATGTTTTTCACAGATTATCTTCATTTTGTTTATTTCATAATCAACAGCTTCTTTTACCATACCGTCTGCTTCAAAAATCAGGGCCGCTGCGACCTCTTTAAGGCCCAGATTCATTGTTTTGTTCACCGCTTTTATGGCAACAGAGTCCACCAGTTCCAGCATGGAAGGGATTGAACCAGAGGCCATGATAGCCCCAATGGCTTCTCCGGCATCTTTAAGGGAATCAAAGTTGGCAACCCCCATGCATCTGAATTCCGGAATAGGGACAAAGCTCAAGGTGGCTTCAACCACAATACCCAGCGTGCCTTCAGACCCCACCATGAGTTTGTGAATCTGGTAACCTGAGGCTTCAACCCTTGTGTGGGAGCCAAGTGTGATGAGATCACCGTTTGGCAGAACAACTTTCATGCCAAGGACCGCATCCCTTGTGGCGCCATATTTGACAGATCTGACCCCACTGGCATTATTGGCAATTTCACCGCCAATGGTGGCAATCCTGGAAGAAGCAGGTGTCGGGGGATAAAACACCCCGTATTGTTTTAAGGCCATATTAAGATCATCGTCAACCACACCCGGTTCAACCCGGCAATATACATCCTCCTGATTGATTTCGAGAATCCTGTTCATTCCCTTCATATCAAGGATGATACCACCCTGGATCGGAACGGTCTGACCGCACATTCCTGAACCGCCGCCCCGGGGGATAACAGGTATCCTGTTTTCATTTGCGTATTTCATGATTTTCTGGACCTGTGAGGTCGTATCAGGTTTGACTATTGCCCAGGGGACGGCATGATGGACAGATGAGTCTGATCCATACACATACAGGTCGGAAGGATCTGTTTTGATGTTGTTTTCCCCTAGGATATCTCTCAATAGGGCCTCATCAATTTTTTTCATTGATTCCAGATTATGACTATCCAATTTTTGTAACCTCCTCCGGGTTATTTAAAATACATCCTTACAAATCCGGCCGATTTCGCCCAGGTTTTCACAGACATGAATTTCATTATCTCTGAATGCCGCAAGTTTTACCTCGCCTGTACCGCTGGACCCTGAAATAATCGCACCTGCATGCCCCATTCTTCTGCACTGCCCCCGATTTCACCGACCATGACAATGGCGCTTGTCTCATCATCATCCTGAAAAGCAGACAATACATCTATAAAATTGGCGCCGTTCACAGGATCACCGCCGATACCAATGCAGGTGGACTGACCAAGCCCGAGCTTTATCAGCTGGTCAACCACCTCATAGGTAAGGGTGCCGGATCGAGAAACCACGCCTATGCTTCCTTTTTTATGAATTCATGCCCAGGATCTCAGAGGCCAGGGTTTCGGTCTCTTCCAGGGAATCAGCCAGTTTAACGCCGCCGGCATGGATCTGCGCCTTGACCACCACAGGGTATTCACCCAGCTGGCCGGCTATTTCTTTTGCCTCATCCACGGAAAAAGCAACTTTTCCCTCAGGTACGGGAACATTGTATTGTCGAAACAAGTCCTTTGCCTGATATTCATGTATTTTCATTTATCATTCCTTTAGCTGGTTTATTGGGTCCATAGCGGGTATTGATACCCGGCATAACAGATCCGGGCCATTGAATACCAATTTCTTTTATAGGTCTATGATGTTGAGAGTTCTATTGGCAGAATCGGTCACGACAGTTCCTGGCCCAAAAATATCCGATGCACCGGCTTGTTCTAAAAAGTCATAGTCACCCGGTGGAATAATGCCGCCAACCACCAATTTAATGTCCGAAGCCCCACCCTTTTTCAACGCTTCAATCACCTGGGGAACCAAGGTTTTATGGCCGGCAGCAAGGCTTGAAACCCCCACCACATGGACATCATTTTCAATGGCCATTTTAGCGGCTTCTTCAGGGGTCTGGAACATGGGTCCCAGGTCCACATCAAAGCCAAAATCAGCATAGGCGGTTGCTATAATCTTGACCCCCCGGTCATGACCGTCCTGGCCCATTTTGGACAAGAGGATTCTGGGCCTGCGGCCATTTTTCTTTTCAAAATCATCGGTCCGTTTTCGCAGGGCCGCAAGGATTTGCGGGTCTGCGCTTTCCGCATACACCCCTGAAATACACTGGGTGGTTGCCACATACCGGGTAAAAACCGATTCCATGGCATCACAAATCTCGCCCACGGTTGCCCGGGCACGTACGGCCGGCAGACAGGCTTCCAGAAGATTTCCCCCGTTCTCACAGGCGTTTATTATATCATCCAATGCCTTTTTAACCACACCATTGTCCCGGTCTTTTTTAATCTGGTTCAGCCTTGCCACCTGCTCTTCCCTCACACCCTCGGAAACTTCCCTCACCGGAATCGGGGTTTCGTCTTCAATCTTGTATTTGTTGACCCCCACGATCACATCCTCACCCTTATCAATACTGGCCTGGCGCCGGGCAGCCACTTCTTCTATTCTCATTTTCGGCATGCCGGATTCAATGGCCTTGGCCATGCCGCCCAACTCTTCAACCTCCCTTAGGATTTCCCTGACTTCGTCAATGATGTTCTGGGTCAAACTTTCCACATAATAGGATCCGCCCAGGGGATCCACCACATCACAGATATGGGATTCCTCCTGGACCAGAATCTGGGTATTTCTGGAAATTCTGGCAGAAAGCTCGGTTGGCAGGCCCACTGCCTCGTCAAAGGAGTTGGTATGCAGACTCTGGGTCCCGCCCAGAACCGCAGACAGACATTCCAGGGTGGTTCTGACAACATTGTTATAGGGGTCCTGCTGGGTCAGGCTCCAGCCGGAAGTCTGGCAATGGGTCCGAAGCATCTTGGATTTGGGATTTTTGGGATCAAATTGACTCATCAGTTCAGCCCAGAGAAATCTGGCCGCCCGCAGCATGGCAATATCCATGAAAAAATTCATCCCGATACCAAAGAAAAAGGAGAGACGGGGAGCAAACTTATCAATGTCAAGACCAGTTGCCAGGGCAGCCCGTACATACTCAAGCCCGTCTGCCAGGGTAAAGGCGGTCTGGAGAACCGAATCAGCCCCGGCTTCCATGATATGGTAACCGGAAATACTGATGGAATTAAACTTTGGCATCTCTTCCGAGCAGAACCCGATGATGTCTGAAATAATTCTCATGGAGGGTGTGGGGGGATAAATATAGGTATTCCGGGTCAGATATTCTTTGAGGATATCATTCTGAATGGTTCCCATGAGCTGGTCATGGGCAACCCCCTGCTCTTCCGCCGCCACAATATATCCGGCCAGAATGGGCAGAACCGCCCCGTTCATGGTCATGGATACGGACATCTGGTCCAAAGGAATCTGGTCGAAAAGGATTTTCATATCTTCAACAGAATCTATGGCAACCCCGGCCTTTCCCACATCCCCTGATACCCGGGGATGATCCGAGTCATATCCCCGGTGGGTGGCAAGGTCAAAGGCAACGGACAGCCCTTTTTGGCCGGCTGCCAGATTTTTGCGGTAAAAGGCATTGGATTCTTTGGCAGTTGAAAAACCGGCATACTGGCGAATGGTCCAGGGCCTTCCTGCATACATGGTAGCCATGGGCCCCCTGACAAAGGGTTCTATCCCCGGCAGATTGTCAATAAACTCTACATTTTCCAAATCCTTAGAGGTATACAGGGGTTTAACATCTATTCCCTCGGGAGTTTTTTTCGTAAGGGCTCCCAGGGGTTTTCCCCTTAACCCTTTGGTTGCAAGTTCTTCCCACTTTCTAATATCAGATATTTGAGACATGGTTATCCTCCGGTCTAATTAAATTTATTTTCTTGCACCAGCATAACCCATATTAACAAGCACCTCTTCCATTTCACCCAGGATCTCAGGATCATCTATGGTGGCAGGCATGTTCCACTCTTCATTATCTGCAATTTTTTGAATGGTACCTCTTAAAATTTTACCGGACCTGGTTTTGGGCAGCCGTTGAACCACCGTCGCAATCTTGAAAGCAGCAACAGGCCCGATGCGTTCCCGGACGCTGGCTATTACTTCTTTTATAATTTTACCATGGTCTTCACTGGCACCAGCTTTCAATACCAAAAATCCCATTGGGAGTTGTCCCTTGAGTTGATCTGCCACCCCAAGAACTGCACATTCAGCTACATCGGGATGATCTGCCAATATCTCTTCCATTGCACCTGTGGAAAGCCTGTGGCCAGCCACATTAATAATATCATCTGTTCTGGCCATCACGTATACATACCCCTCCTCGTCGAGAAATCCGGCATCGGAAGTAGTAAAATATCCCGGAAATTCATCAAGATACGCACTGATAAACCGTTCATCATTTTTCCAGAGGGTCGGCAAGGTCCCGGGAGGTAAAGGCAGTTTAACAGCCAGGGTACCGATATCACCGTCAGGGACCTCTTGGCTGTCTTGGTCCAGCACCATAAGGTTCCAGCCCGGCACAGCTTTGGTAGGAGAACCGTATTTAACCGGAAGGGGTTCGATCCCCATACAGTTTGCTGCAATTGCCCAACCGGTTTCCGTCTGCCACCAATGGTCAATTACAGGAACCTTAAGATTTGTTTCCGCCCATTTGAGCGTATCAGGATCAGATCTTTCACCTGCCAGGAAAAGGGCTTTAAAGCTTGAAATATCATAGTCTTTAAGGAATTTGGCATCGGGATCATCACGTTTAATTGCCCTGAAGGCCGTGGGGGCAGTAAAAAGGGTTTTAACTTTATGCTGGGAAATCACCCGCCAGAATGCACCGGCATCGGGAGTCCCCACAGGTTTTCCTTCAAAGAGAACAGTGGTGCATCCTTTTAACAGGGGGCCATATACAATATAGGAATGCCCAACAACCCATCCAACATCCGAGGCAGCCCAGAATACATCCCCTTCATCAACATCGTATACGGCTTTCATACTCCATTTAAGTGCAACCATATGACCGCCATTGTCTCTGACAACACCTTTTGGCTGTCCTGTGGTGCCTGAAGTATACAGTATATATAGTGGATCTGTGGCCTCAATGGGTACACATTCCTGGGCAATGGCCACTGCCATGGCGTCTTTCCAATCCACATCCCTTTTAGGATCCATGGTGGCTTTTTCCATCCATCGCTGGAGGATGATAGATTTATCCGGTTTATAATCCGCTAAATTAATCGCTTCATCCAGGAGGGGTTTGTATGGGATGACCTTTTGTACTTCAATACCGCAGGAAGCAGAAACAATGACTTTGGGTTTTGCATCATCTATTCGGGTTGCCAGTTCTTTGGATGCAAATCCACCGAAAACAACCGAATGAACGGCCCCGATTCTTGCACAGGCCAGCATGGCTATTGCCGCCTCCGGGATCATGGGCATGTAAACAACAACCCGGTCTCCTTTGGTGACCCCGTTGTCGGTTAAAACTCCGGCAAATGTTGCAACTTCATCCCTTAAATCATTATAAGTATATTGTTTGATTGTATCAGTGACAGGAGAATCATATATCAGTGCGAGCTGTTCACCGAGCCCGTTATTAATATGTAGATCAAGTGCATTGAAACAGGTGTTGGTGATTCCACCTTTAAACCATTTATAAAAAGGTTTCTTTGAATCATCAAGAATCTTGTCACAGGTTTTATACCAATAACAGTCGTCAGCTGCTTTTGCCCAGTACGTTTCGGGATTTTCAATAGATTCTCTGTGTTCTTCGGAAAGTGGAGTTGCCATTTACCATGCTCCTTTTTAAAGTAATTATGGTTGTATACCTACCCATGCCGGTTAGAGTTTATGCAATAGGTATACCAGGATTTTTTTTTGCATGTTCCAATGGTTAAGACACAAGTGGAAATTACCTGTGCGTCATTTTTGGATTGAATTGGATTTCTATTAGAGAGTGGGCGGAAATGTCCCGTCATTAATGAAGAGAAGCGGCAAATCGCCCAGGGAGGCAGGGTTTAGCAGATTATGGGCTATTTTGTCTCAAAAAGTCAAATTAAAGCCCAAGCCCTTTGATTTTTCTAAAAAGAGAGCGTCGGTCAATACCCAATTCCCAGGCGGTTTTTGTTTTATGCCATTTGTTTTTTTCAAGGCATTGGATAATAATTTCTTTTTCCACCTGCTGTATCCGCCGGGTCAAGGTTTCAGTGGATGAAAAATGATGGGAAGTCGGATCGAGTTCTTTGACCCGATTGCTTTCATCCTGGCCAATATCTATAAATTCCATCTTCTGAAGAGTAAGATATTGCTGGACGGCATTCTGTAATTCCCGCACATTCCCCGGCCAGTCATAGGCCACCATTTTCTCAACAATATGATCAGGGATCATGCGTATGGCCTTATCATCAGA
Organism: Desulfobacteraceae bacterium; assembly: GCA_003353855.1. Lineage (GTDB taxonomy): Bacteria > Desulfobacterota > Desulfobacteria > Desulfobacterales > Desulfobacteraceae > NBML01. The sequence goes on along the minus strand of PIVS01000133.1, from coordinate 4,651 downwards.
GAACATCTGGATAAAGTGCTGAATCAGAAGCGGCAGATCTTTTTTTCTGTCCTTGAGAGCCGGCATATAAATGGGGATAATATGAATCCTGTAAAAAAAATCTTTCCTGAAATTGCCCTTTGACAACTCTTTTTCAAGATTCCGGTTGGTCGCAGCAATGATTCGTAAATCTGCTTTTTTTGCTGTACTACTGCCAATTGGGGTATATTGCCCCCCCTCCATGGCCCGAAGAAGTTTCACTTGCTGGATTTTACCCAGTTCTCCGATTTCATCCATGAAAAGTGTTCCGTGATTCGCTGCAGCCAGGTATCCTTGTTTATCCATGTCTGCCCCGGTAAAGGCGCCTTTTTTATGCCCAAAAAATTCACTTTCAAACAAATTATCCGGTATGGCACCACAATTCACCGTAACATAATCATTTTCTCCCCTTGAACTGAGCTGGTGAATCGTTTTTGCAACTAGCTCCTTGCCGGTTCCCGAATCTCCATAGATGATAACATTGGCATCAGAGTCGGCTGCCTTGAGGATTGCTTCATAAACTTTTTGCATTGCCTGGCTTTTTCCGACAATGATGCCTAAACCGGAGGAATTTCTCAGGGTGGATTTGAGTCTTATATTTTCTTTTTTAAGCCGAATTTCACTGCCCTTGATTTTTTCTTCTTTTGCTTTTTGTTTTGTGATATCCGTGGCAATGAACTGGAAACTATACTCCCCCACATCGGCATTAAACACCCTGAAACTTGTCATGTCATACCATCTGTCATGGTGGGGATTAAATTTTTCATATTTGATCATCTGCTTTTTTAAGACTTCTTCCACGGGACATTCTTTACAGGGTTCATTAATTCCGAAAACAACCTGGTAACAATATTTGTTTTTTGCATCCTTTCCATAGTAGCCGGTCATTTTCCGGTTCAAAAATTCAAATTTATAATCCTTGGTAACAATATAAATAAACCCATGAAATCGATCTATTATTTCAGAAAGTTTTTTCTGGCTTTCTTTAAGATCAAGGGTTCTTTTTTCAATTTCATATTCAAGAAATTTTCGATATTTCCTGTTTTCAAATACTAACTTGGATTTCTCAAGCGCCTCCCTGGCGCTGTGCTCAAGCAATGCCATATCCAATACGGGTTTTGTAATAAAATCATATGCTCCAAGCCGTAATGCGGAGACAGCATCGCCCATACCGCCTTCGCCGGTAACCACAATTACCGGTGTGTCCGGGGATCGCTTTTTCAGCCGGGACAGCACTTCAAGTCCATCCATTCCAGGCATCCTCAAATCAAGCAGCACTAAATCGGGTTGCTGGCTTGTAAAGGCTTCAAGCCCAGCCTTTCCATCCCGGGATGAAACAATTGAGAATCCGCTGTCTTCAAGATATACGGCCATATTTTCAAGCATGATCGGTTCATCGTCAATGATCAGTATTTTTGAACCTGAAAAGCTGTCTTTTGCCATGGTTATATGAATTCCTTATGCTTATTATTATTCACAGGGTAATGTAATGATAAATGTTGCCCCCTGCCCTGGTTCGGATTTAACCGTAAATGTCCCGTTATGGTTCCGGGCGACAATATAATACGCAACAGACAGGCCAAGGCCTGTACCGGACCCAATAGTTTTGGTTGTAAAGAATGGCTCGAATATTCGTTTTCTAACATATTTATCCATGCCGGGGCCATTGTCTTCAATCGTTAGTTTCACGGATTTCTCACCCTGTGCTATACAAATTTTTATCATGGGTGGAACATGATCTTTTTTGTTTTCCCATAAAGCATGGGCTGCATTTTTTAACAGATTTAATATGACTTGTTCAATCTCACTGGGAAAGCAGATTACTTTTTTTACGCCCGGCTCATTATTACGGATAATCCGTATTCCTTTAAAATCATAATTTTTTTTAAGCTCATAGTCACAGGTAGCAAGTCCCACTGATGATTCAATGAGGCTGCAAAGATCAACCGTAATTTTGACAGCTTCCTTTTTTCTACTGAAACTGAGCATATTGGAAACGGTCCTTGCCGTTCTGTCAACACTGATACGGATATCTTCCAGAAATTTGATAATCTGCCGTTCCTCCATATAGGCGTGAACAGTCTCAAGATCAATCCCAAGCTGCTGGGCCGCTTTTTTATTTGCCTCAAGCTCAGGTGATATCCTTCTCAAAATATTTTGAGCACTTTGGACAATACATCCTATTGGGTTATTAATCTCATGGGCCATACCGGCGGAAAGTCCGGCAATGGTTTTCATTTTTTCGCTCTGTACCATCAGATCTTTCATTTTTACCCTTGCGGAAACGTCATCTATACGGATCACGCTGCCGTGACCCACTTCCCGGGTCAAAGGATAGACAACGATATCCGCCCACACACCCTTACCCTTTAAAGGATGAACCACTTTTTCCATAATTTGTATTTGTTTGTCTGTATTGGCAACATCAACCATACCCATGGCAATATCAAGTCCAGGATAAATATTTGTTAATTTTTTCTCTCTTGCTTCAAATACAGGGATATTGCTTATTTTTTCAGCTTCCCTGTTCCACATTGTCACAACCCCCTGGGTATCCACACCTATGAGTGCAGACGGCATGGAATTAACTATGGCTGCAAGATATAGCCGAATTCTCTCCATCTCCTTTTCTGTTTTTTTCTGTTCGGCAATTTCGTCAACAAGGGACTTTTTGTATTGTTCCAGTTGCATCATGAACCGATTAAAATATTTACCGAGCATCCCCACCTCATCATTAGACTTAACATTAATTTTAACGGTATCACCTTTGGCTGCTCTGGAAAATCGATCCATCAGCACATTTAAAGGGCTGGTTATTGAATTGCTGATACTATATGAAAGGGGAAGTACAAAACTTAAGACCACTAATATGGTCACAATAAATACCGTCTTTACTGTTTCAAGGGGGGCATACAATTCATCCATAAACCCGGATGAGACCACAATCCAGTCAAATTCGCTGATATAGTTAAAAATCACAAACTTGTCCCTGGTTCTTCCATCATTGTCCGTTTTAACCAGATATTTAACCGAGTAGATCAGTTTACCGTTTCTCAGTTTGCAAACGGTTTCCATACGCTCGTACAATTTTAATTGATCAATATCCACCCATTTTTGATCCGACCCTTTTTGCTCAAGCCCGGGGTGAATAATAATATTCTCATTGCTGTCAACAATATATGAATAACCGGTTTTACCGAAAGTGAGTGTCAGGATCTGATCCTTAAAGTCATTGACCTGGACAAGCTGGGCAAATTCATTCCTATAGGAAGATGCAGAAATAATCCAGTCCCAGGGTTCAAAATAGATCATATACAGGGCTTTAGGCTGGCTAACAAGCTCTCCTGGATTTTTCCAATTATATTCGATATACCCTTGTTTGTGCTTTTTTTGATACTGGATAAATCTGTATTCTGACAGGTCAGCGTTCAAAAGTTCTTCTTCCGGATGGACTGCAATGACCCCGGAGCTATAAAGGCAATATATATAACCGGTCTGGCCCACGGGCTGGTTCAAAATGATCTGGGCGGCCATTTGCTTTGCATTCTCTTCACTCATAACACCATTTTTATATTGTTCATAAAAGTAACTGACCATATTCCTGTTTTGAACGGCAATACCGTTTAAATAAGCCTTTATAGATGTATCGGCAGAGGTTTTAACAATATTCAGGATGGTTGAGGTGGAGCGTTTTAGTTCGTTATCAATACTATTGTTAATGATATGTCTGACAAGAAAGTAGATGGACAAGTTCGTCAGTGCTAAGACCGTAATAAACACGAGAGAATAGCTGATAATCAGTTTAAACCGGATAGGAAGATTTAAAAATAGCTTGCCTAAACCCATGGTGATCGTTTCTCCAATGCTTTTTAAGCGAACCCCTACCCCATGCAGAAGGGCAGATATCAGCCGATCAAATAGGTGGCAGTACCGGTTGCGATCCTGACCTTTTTGTCATTAAACAGGTCAATTTTTGAAACCACGATACGGGACCCGGCCCGGATAATCCGGCTTTTACATTGAAAGGAGCGACCCTTGCCCGGCCTGAGATAATCCACCCGCATATCAATGGTGGCAGAACCCAGCAGCTTTTCTTGGATCACCTCGTCGGAAGCTCCTTCGTGAAATTTTGCACAGGAGATAAGGGCACTCAAGCCCCCAGTCAGATCAATCACGGATGCGGTCACCCCGCCGTGGAGGATGCCGGCTGCTGAATTTCCAATCAAATCCGATGCCATGGGGAAACTTACGATAGCCTCGCCGGAATCATAGTCCAAGTGGTCAATCCCGATACCCAACACCTTGTTAAAGGGTAAAAATTCAAGATAATATTCTTTGATTTTCTCCAGGGCAATCTTGTGCATGGTAATTTCCTTTTCCTATCATTTTTGGAGGGCAACTCTTCAATAGGGCCTTCTTTATGAAAAATATCAGTGGCTAAATTTTATTTTCGCTGGAGCACCCCAAGGGTTTTAGTCATTTCAAGCGGTGTATAAAGGCCTGTGGCAATTGCTTTTTCATAGACCTGCCTGGGTGCCTGGCCGCCCTTGTCCGGATCAAGGAAAATATCGTGGATCACCAGAAGCCCACGGGTCAGAAGATGGGGGGACCAGGTCAAAAAATCATTAAGGGC
>PIVS01000633.1 GCA_003353855.1 Desulfobacteraceae bacterium | reverse complement strand
AAAGCCGGCAGATTTTAGATGCTGAGCAGCTTGTAAAGGATGCCCAGGTAAAAAGAGCCCTTGATATTTTGGTGAGCTACGGAGTGTTTAGTAAATTAAATGGTCGATAGGAAAAAGGGTGGAGCCCGTGGGAAAACAGCTGGTTCCCCAAAAAAAGCTCCCAAAAAAAAGTCGCCGGCTAAAAAGTCGCCGGCTAAAAAGACAGGGACCAGGAAAAAACAAAAACCAGACCTTGGTAAAGAATTTAAAAAGGTTCTTTTAGGGGTTGCCATTCTGCTTGCCATCTGCCTGACGGTGGCAATGCTGATTGATATATTTTTCAAGCCCGGAAACCTGGGGATCAGAGATGAAATATCCAAACCCAGGGTTGTCCAAAGGGATAAAAAATCCATTGTAAAACCTGGGGATACACCACCAATCTCCGGGGAAACAGGTAATATCCAAAATAAAACACCCTCCAAGGGGCTCAGGGAGAAATCAGAACGGCCGATCCTCTACGAGATCTTTGAAGACATGGAGCATGGGCAGGTGGAAAAAAAGCCCGGTCTGCCGGTGGTCAAGGAGGACATCCCCATGATAGCCATCATTATTGATGATATAGGGTATGACCGGAAGGTCGCCATGGGATTGTATCTGCTGGATTCAAACCTTACCTTTTCTGTGCTTCCCTTTTCTCCCTTTGGGGGTTCCATTGCCAGGGCTCTTTCCTCCAAAGGAGCCCAGCTCATGCTTCATCTGCCCATGGAACCGGTTAAATATCCGGAAGCAAACCCGGGACCCGGGGCATTATTGTCCTCAATGACGCCTGATATGCTCCTGGACCAGCTTAGGAAAGATTTAAAACAGGTGCCGGGTATTGTCGGGGTAAACAATCACATGGGGTCAAAATTGACAGCAGACTCGGATAAAATGAACCAGATTTTTACTATTTTAAAAAAGAGAGATCTGTTTTTCATTGATTCCAGAACCTCTTCCGTATCCCAGGGAGAGGCATCTGCCCGGCTGTTTAAACTCAGGTTTGCCCAGAGGGACGTCTTTTTGGACAATGCTCAAAACATTCCTTATATTACAGGGCAATTGGGGCGCCTCATTAAATATGCGCAAAAGCACGGGAGCGCCATTGGTATTGGTCATCCCTACAAGGCCACCCTCGATACCCTGAAAATTGAATTGCCCAAGCTCAAGGGTAAAATTCGTATTGTACCGGCCAGTCAGTTGGTCGGTGTTCTGGAATAACCCTTAATAAAGTTGGAAAAAATGCAAAAAAAATACACCGGTGTCCTTGATTTGCCAGCTCCTGATGAAGATGATGCAGGAAAGAAAAAAATAACGTCTAATTTAAGTTTCATGGAGTAGTAACAGGGCGCAAAGCAAAAAATATTATAGCAGTTTTCACAATTTATTTATGAAAATCATTGAAAATACTGTAATATACTGAAGGCATTGTAACTTTGGGGAAACGGGGTGAAAATGAAGAAAAGATTGTCTGTTCTAATATGTTCTTTATTTGTAGTTTTGAGTTTTGGATGTTCCAGCATAGAAGTCAGTCAGGATTATGAACCTGATAGTGATTTTGGCAATTTAAAAACATATGCCTGGAAGGATAAAAATCAGAAGAAAACCGGTGATATGAGAATTGATTCGCAATTAATGGATGCTAGAATTCGCAGGGCAACAGAAAAGGGGTTATCGGAAAGAGGTTTTATGAAGATTTCCAACAAAATTCCTGATTTTTATTTAAGATATACCTATTCCATTGATAAAAGGATTTATTCCAACCCGGTCAGCACGGGAATGGGTTTCGGATACGGTCGTCATGGTCGTGGTGGAACAATCGGCATCAGAACGGGAACAGAGATAAATGAGTATGATGAGGGGCTCCTGATAATTGATTTTTTAAAACCGGACAGCAATATTGTTTTATGGCGTGGGAAAAGTACCCGTGTGGTTGAATTTCATACCATGCCTGAAAAGATAATTCAGGATATTGACCAGACCATTGAAAAAATGCTGGCCCAGTTTCCTCCAGATCAATAAAATAAGATCAATAAACTTAATCAGGAGCCTTTCTTAAGAAACCATGGGGCTTAAAATTTAAGGGATATTTCCCGGGAATCTTTTTTCTCCTTGATTTTGACGGAAAGATCAATGCTGCTGTCCATTATACCCAGGGCTAGACGGGTCGTTCCCTTGTCTTCTTCAATATGGGTTATCCTTCGCATTGTTTCAATAACTTTTTGACCAACGGCGTTTCCGGGGGAGGGCAGTTCTGTCTTCTTGTATTCGGCAGTCACACTGATATCACCCTTTGAAGATTCTTTTAAGGTTATTTTTTCAGCATTATTGTTCACGCCGTGAAGTGCTGCCAGGGCTATCCATTTTAACGCGGCTTCATCCGGGTTTTTATCTGATTTTATCTCGGACATTTCCTTGAGCGGATCTGTGGCGGAAAAGCAGGCACACAATTCCTGAACTTTTAAATGTAAATTATCAGCGTCTTTCATGGGATGATCTCCTTTTTTTTATTGGGAAAGGAAGGTATGATTTAGTCTTCCTCTGGGACTGAATATAAGCAGTGATTTGGCTGTTTTCAATCCAATCTGTAAAAATTATTCCCTTTGGGATGAATTGAATTCATCTTGACTTTGGCAAGGTTTGTGAGTAAGTGTTACTCACTA
>PIVS01000632.1 GCA_003353855.1 Desulfobacteraceae bacterium | reverse complement strand
TTGCCCGAATCCAGACTGAAGGGGGCATTGTCCAGGGAATCGGCATGGCCCTGTTTGAAGATATCACCTATGGGAAAACCGGAAAAATGATGAACAATTCATTCATGCAGTATAAAATCCCCTCCCGCCTGGATGTGGGAAATATCCGGGTTGATTTTCAAAGCAGTTATGAACCTGCCGGACCCTTTGGGGCCAAATCCATTGGAGAGGTGGTCATCAACACCCCGGCGCCTGCCATTGCCCATGCCATTACCAATGCCTGCGGGATCCACCTGAGGGCCCTTCCCATGACGGCTGAAAAAATCCTCATGGAAATTATTAAAATGAAATTGACTGAAAAAAAGGAATAATCTGATTCTCCCCATGGAAATTTCCAGGCCCCATAAACCGGCAAGGGTTGCCGGAATCATCCTTGCCGCCGGCATGGGAACACGGATGGGATCTCTTAAACAGCTCTTGCCCCTTGGGGGGCAAACAGTCCTGGAAAAGGTGATCCAAAACGGCCTGGCCGCAGGCCTTACCCCCCTGATTCTTGTGCTGGGGCATGGGGCCGACAAGATTATGGGCACAATTTCTCTACCCCAGGCCCGGGTGGTCATAAATTCCAGCTACAAAAGCGGGATGAGCTCTTCCATCAGAGCGGGACTTGCTGCAGTCGGACCCCATTGTGACGGGGCCATGTTTCTTCTGGGGGACCAGCCACTGGTTGCCAGCAACCTTCTCAAAACGCTGATTCAATCCTTTACAAACCAGACCTATGCAAGCCAGCCCCATACCAACCGGACCAATACCGGCCAGGCCATTGTTATTCCAACCTTCCAGGGAAAACAGGGCAACCCCGTGATCTTCGGCCGCCATTTTTTCCCGGAATTAGACCGGCTCACCGGGGATATTGGCGGCCGTGTCCTGTTCAAAGCCCATCCTGAAAAAATTATCCGCCTCCCTGTTAAAACCCAAGCTGTCTGCTTTGATCTGGATACACCTGAAGATTATGAACGTCTTTGTGGAAAAGAGGAAAAATAAAATGCAGTTAGCCTCTGCCCTGCCCCTGGCAAAGGGCATGAGCCTCTCCTTTGTGGGGGCCGGCGGCAAAACATCCCTTATCTTTGCCCTGGCAGCGGAACTTGCAGCCCAGGGACACACCATACTGATTACCACCACAACGGCTATTTTCCACCCCCGCCATGGCAACCAGCCATATGACCAGCTTGCTATTGGTGATATCAAAACGGATGATATAAACGCGCCTTACCACGGCCTTCCCAAGACCGGCCAGATTGTGGTGGCTGCCAAAAGCCATGACCCGAAAAGCCGCAAGCTTGCGGGATATTCTCCTGAAGAACTTACCGGGATTCGGCAAGGCCGTTGGTTTGATTATATTCTCATTGAAGCTGACGGGTCGAAAAGGCTGCCCATAAAAGCGCCGGCAGACCATGAACCGGTCATCCCCGCCTGGACAGATATGGTGATCGGCTGCATCGGCCTGGACTGCCTGGGCAGGCCCATGGACGCCCAAACCGTCCACAGGCCGGAAAATTTTTCAGTCGTTACACAGCTAAGCTTAGGCGATCCCATCGGGCCGGACCATCTGGTCTCCCTGGCGGCAGCTCCACAGGGACTTTTTAAAAACAGTTCAAAAAATATGAAAAAAATTGTCTGCTTCAATAAGGCAGACACCAAAGAGATGGTTGAAAAAGGCCGGACCCTGGCCGGCCTGGTTCTTAAAGAATGCCCCATGGTGGACAACTGCCTGGTCGCCTGTTTGCGGGACACCCAAAACCCTGTTGCCTGTCTTTTGAGATAGGAAACAAACCAATAGGAAAGGGGGTACTAATATGCTATTACATCTATAAAAAGTTATCATCCTAGGGAGAACTGATTTGACATTCATGATAAAACCCATCAGCAAGGTAATATCACTGCTTGTCGGCAAGAAAAAGGGGCAATTCCCCTGGAGCAATTCCTTTTTAATCAAGGGAGCAAAAACCGCGTTAATCGATACCGGTTGCGGTATTGAAAACCTTCAAGCATTAAAAAAGCGATATTCGATCGATTATGTAATCAATTCCCATTACCACCCGGATCATTCGACCGGCAACTGGATTCTTGCATGACCGGAACCGGAAAATCACTGCTGCAAGGGGATATTGTTGAAACTTATTTTTCCATACTTTAAAAAAAACTGGCTGAAAATCCTGGCAGGCATTCTCTTTATGGTACTGGTGGATGGTGCCCAGCTCATTATTCCCCAGGTTATTAAAACCGCCGTGGATACCCTGGCCTCAAGCCAAATCAACAGATCTGTCCTGATGCGCCAATGCCTTATTATTGCCGGGCTAGGCCTTGGCATGGCATTCCTGAGGTATGGATGGCGAATATTGCTCATGGGCAGTGGCAGGGATATGGAAAAAGGAATTCGGGATGATCTTTTCCGCCATGTTCTGGAACTGGACATGGCCTATTTTGACCGGATGAAGACAGGTGATATCATGGCCCATGCCACCTCGGATATCACCCACGTACGCATGGCATTCGGATTCGGCCTCATAGTTCTGGTGGATATCGTTCTTTTGGGCGGGACCACCATCGGCATCATGATCTGGACCGATCCGAAACTCACCGCCCTTGCCATGATTCCCATGCCTTTTTTAATCTTTTTCACCAAGCACCTGGGCAACAAGA
>PIVS01000132.1 GCA_003353855.1 Desulfobacteraceae bacterium | reverse complement strand
CACCCGAAGGCACACAATGTTGTGTGCCTTCGGGTGCCGGGGTATATTTTTCAGGGTTATAAAAAAAGTCCAGCTGTTTCTTGACAAAAGGCAAAAAAGCATTTACTTATCCTTTTAAATAGAATTTATTTACTGTTTATTTCTGTAGACAATGATAGCATTGATACAAACATTGTCAATCTTTGTATTTGCATCAACATTGATGATCTTAAATAAATGTTGGCTAACAGGAAAAGTCTTAGGAAAATTTTAACCTGGAGATTTTGTCAAGATTTGATCTGGTATCATTGATAATTGGACCCTCTTAATGCCAGGTATCCATAGGATAATAATACTTGAATCTCAAAATTTCAAATAAGGGTCCTATATCGAAATAAACCCTCCCGGCTCATTGAGTGGAAAGGTAAATGTCATGATGCAAGCAAGGAATAGAATGAACTTCTTGGCAGAACCTGTCTTTTCTCGACTGTTTTGAAACCACAGCCCATAAATAATCTTTCAAGAGATTCAAGTTCAGGAACTGCCGTCACTCCTTTTAATGAACAGTTTACAAAGTTTAAATTCGCTGCAGCTGGATCGTTTCCATGGCTACGAGTTGTTGTGATTAGTCCAATTTTTCCTCCTGGAGAAAGATTTGCCTTTAACCGATTTATAAGGTTACCTCTCTCGTCAGGTTCAAAATAATAGATAAGATTATAGATGGTGATTAAATCAAAGGGTCCGTCATCCTTCACATTACAGGTTCTGATATCACCCTGAACAATTTTAAAACGGTCTGAAAGCCCCCATTTTTCCATATTGTTCTTGGCCTGCTCCACAACGGAGCCATCGCAATCAATACCGAGACCAATTGTGTTGTTATTTGCTGTATAGGCTGTTTTCATGAAACTTCCAGAGCCACACCCAATTTCAAGCAGGTTCATGGATCTTTTGCCTTTAACCGTTTCATAAATAAAATTTTCGATTAAAGGTTCCTGGATTTTTGAAACTCTTGCAACCAAGTCGCCGATCTTCTCAAGGTCATCACCTAACTCACCACCCCTCAGACGATTTCCAAATTTCCGGTAAGCTGAATTGTAATAGGTGACATTTGCCTGAATCAAAGCACCAAGCGCATCACCCTTTTCAGTAATCAGTGACTTTGATATTTTCCCATTCAACTTAAACACTCCGCTTTTACAGGAGAGCTCTCCGGTTGACACACCGACATCGAGGAGTGCCTGAAGCAGATCAACTCTTTTAACCCCCAGATTCTCAATTAAATCATCCATTGTCTGTGGCGTTTTTAATGCCGTCAAAAGGCCTGAATCAAGCGCCGAATGGATAAAATGGAATCGTATGCATGACTGCCAGTCTTTGATGATTTTAAATAGTCCGGGCATTCGCATCATTTGTAATAAAGAAAACAGATATCGAAGTTTCATCACGCCTCCCATTCAAGCAGGTTAGTTTGAAATTACTTATTTACACCAATTCCATCCATTGTCTGGTCAATCATCATTTTCAGTATAAAAATTAAATCATCCGGTTTAAATTCGTCACCATTTAGTCCTAACAGAAGAACCGAATAATAATGAGAAAAAAAAGAAGCTGCGGCAATATCACTGTTCACATCTTTTTTTATTTCCCCTGTTTTTTTTCCGTCATCTATGATTCGGGAAATCAGCAAGACATACTGATCTGCCTGCTCCTTTAATGTGTCACCCCATTCCCCTTTGACAAACCACATTTCTTTGATCAGTGTTCTCGATAAATCTGGATTTATCGCATAATATTGATAAAACAGATTTGAAAGATATAGGAATTTTTCACATACAGTCACATCCGAAGGAAAGTAAACCATGGCATCTTCCTGGACTTTTACAAGATCATCCAATAGTGCTGCGATGAGCAGGGAAGATTTATCCGGGAAGTAATTAAACACGGTTCCAAAACCGATTTCAGCTTTTTGGGCAATTTTACGAATCGTTGTTTTATTAAATCCAACCTCTGAGAAGTAAGAGCGGGCTATGTCCAGTATGATGCCACGTGTTTCCTCTTTTTGTTTCTGGCGTCTTGTTCCTCTGGGGATTCCTGTATTCATTGCATATTTTCCTGTTTCTGCTTGCACATAAATCAAGATGAATGGATCTTTCCAATCAACGATCACGATCATTATATGATTATGATCACATTGTGATCGTGATCATGTTAGTGGCGCTTTCTATTTTTTGCAAGTATTTTCTAAATGAAACAGTCCTGTTTTTCCCGATCTCAATAGTCAAGGATTCTTATATGAATCTGGACTCAATATTCAACAGAAAACAGTTTCGATTTGTATTGGTATCTTGAATATTTTGAGGTGCGGACTTTGTCTGTAATTTTCGCAATTCATAGAGGAATCACATCCAGGGCATGGGAGATATGGTCACAGTAAATGTCAGTGATTTTATCCAGATGACCAATGCCCTGGGATACCAGGGAAACATCTATACCATGGCGCTCAAATGTCTTTTGCCAGGAATCTTCTTCTTGGGTCAGGTCTTCATGGAAATGAACCCCGGCCACCAGCATGAGGGGAATGAGGCATGCCTTTGTATATCCAGCGGATTGAATGCGTTCCAGGGTGTGATCAAGACCTGGATAGTCCTCCACCACTCCCACAAAGACCTGGTTACCAGATTGCTGTCTCAGGATGGATTCAAGGGCAGGGTAAGCACTCCAGGCCGGGTGGTCTGTGCCGTGACCCACCAGGATAACAGCCCGGTTTGGATCCTTGGGAAAGACTGGAAACAGGGCCCTGGCAGTTCGGGCGTAATCCTCTGCTGAAGTAAGCAGTGGCAGACCCATGCTTGCACGGAGTTTTAGGTGATTCATAAGGGATACCATTCGGTCAAATTCATGGCCGCAGATGAGATGCAGGGATTGGAGTGCCACCCACTCATGGCCCTGGGCTGAAAGCTCTGTCATGGTTTCCAGGGGATCTTTTAATTCCACCTCTTTTTTCTTTTTCATGGCATGCTTGACCATCCGTGAGGAGTAGGACCAGTGGATGGGATTATCCGGGAACCGGATCTTGAAGATTTTATGCATCGTGCCGTAGGTGTTAAAGGCCTTTTGGGTTGTGCCAAAGGCCGTTAAGATGATGGGGATATTCTCTCGTTTCACAGAATCCGTCATTAATTACTCCTGTTGTTTTTTACTAAGGATCAGGCTGTCCATACCCACATGGGCGGCCTTAATTTTTCGTATTTGACCCAAAGCGTTTTTGGCGGTCCGGTTTTGCTTTGGGTGGTCGGCAGCTAGTTCAAAGGCCTTGGCAGCTTTATCAAACTGGCCAAGGTTCCATGCTGCATAGCCTGCCATGAGCCAGGCCCGGCCCTGTTCAGGTTTAAAATCTGCGAGATCTTCATAGGCGTCACAGGCAGCACCATATCGTTTGTCCCTGAACAATAGGTCTGCTTTGAACCTCAACAGCCCGGGGTGTGTTTTCAGGGACAACCCCCTGTCGGCCCAGGCCAGGGCGGCATCCTTATCCCCTCCATGCATATAGGCGACTGCTATTTTCATGATTTTATCCAGGACTTTTAATGTATTTTCCTCTTTTTTATAGGACGTATCATCTGCATGGGCCACCCAGTTCTCATAACACCTGGCAGCTTCCAAGGGGATGTTGCAGGCAGAATATAGATCTGCAAGCAGAATAGTTTCAGAAGGGGTCAAAGGGGTTAAAAATCCATAGATCATCAGGCTCTGGAGTCCCTTTTCCAGTCTGTTCTTACCCAGATGGATATGGGCAAGGGATTTCCACCATTTGGGCTCGCCAGGATCATTCCGGGTTAAATAAAGGGCAAAGCTTAGGGCTTCTTTATCCATTCCCAGGGTCACATAGTGGTAGAGCAGGACTTCCTGCCACTGCTTTTGTTTCTTCCCTGTACATTGTTGGGCCAGTTCCTTTAACCAGGGCAGGGCCTGTCTGTTTTTATCCAGGGCAAAAAGAGTGTTGACCAGGATCTCTTTCCATTCCAATTTGACCAGGGTTTTATGCCGGTCCAAAAGCAGGTTAAATGTATCCAGAGCCGCTTTATAATTGTTGGAAAAAAACCAGCAGGCTGACGCGTAATACAGGGTGTCTGCATTTTTTACCTCTGCTGTATCATATCCCCGGATAAATGCCCGTGCTGCCTTGGCCATCTTTCCCTGGGTGTAGAGGCACTGGGCAAGGTTCAGCCAGGCAGGGGACAGGTTGGGCTGCTTGGCCACGGCTTTCTCATAGGCTGCGGCTGCCTGGTCCACATAGGTTTGATCCGGTTGGGTTTTGTCCATTTCATCCATCATCATAAAACAATTTCCCAGCATGAAATCGATATAATAATGGTTTTTTCCATTTTGTTGGTCCTGGAATTTTTGGAGTACCTTTACGGCTTCATTGGGTTTTCCCGTCTGGATGAGCTGGTTTGCCCTGTTCACACAGATACCGGCAGCCAGGGGCAGGTCATTGGACTGGTTAGAAGCAAAAGCTGGTACCCAGAATTGAACCAAAGCAAGGACAGCCAGTGCAGATATCAATAAATAGTGTCTCATTATTTCTCCAATTGAAACCGGATAGTAGTCTGAACCTGGGCTGCCACAGCAACCCCCTGAACGGTTCCGGGTTTGAACCGCCATTGTGACACACAGTTAATCACGGAATTTTTAAATACCCCTTCAGGGTCTGACCCAAGGACTTGTATTTGTTCCACCAGACCTTCCTGGGTGACCACGAAACCAATCTTGACCCAGCCCTGGAGCCCCAGTCGTGCGGCACGCAAGGGGTAGACCGGGGGTACCTTGGCCATGGCCATGAGCGGTGCATCCAGTTCTGATGCCATATACAGCCCTTTTGGCACTTCCGTATTCATGGTGAAGTGGGACAGGGGAGGCATGGCAAGACTGTTGGAAAATTTGGGAAGTGCCGGGTTCAGTTCAATGGCAAGCCTGGGTTTCACCCAGGCAGGTGTGGGTGCATCAGGTCTTGCCGGTTTTTGCATATCCCTGGGAGGTTCCTTGGGTTTGGGCGGTTGGGTCTGTTCTCTTTTCTTGGGCAATGTGTCAGGCCGCTTGACCCGGACCACCTGGATGGCGTGAATATCCTCCAGGAATTCAGGTGGTTGGATATCCCTGTGAATAAGACCTGGCATGATCCCGAACAAGAACAGATTCAATCCCAGGGACAATGCAATTGCCAGGATCCATCCCATGGCGGTCAAAAAACCCTTGGAACCTTGTTGAATGAATTCGGTCATATTCCCAAATGGAGACAGCATTGGTTTCATCTAATTTTCCCTAATTTCCCTGGGGCAGACTGGCGGCAATGGATACATTTTCAGCACCGGCCAGCTTACAGGCATCCATCACTGCGATGACCAGGCCGGTTCTGCTTTCCTGGTCTGCCACAATGACCACAGCACCTTCGGGATTCTCTGCCATGGACCGTTCCACATTGGTCCGTACCGCCCTGACATCAATTTCCCGCCGATCAAGGTGGACCGTGTTATCCTTTGTTACCCCGATGAGGATGGTGGATTTGGTCTTTGCCACGGCTGTGGTGGCTGAAGGCCGGGAAATGTCAATCCCTGTCTCTTTGACAAATGAGGTGGTCACCAGAAAAAAAATAAGGAGAATAAAGACCATATCTATTAGGGGAGCCATATTCAGCTCCAGGTTCTTTTTATTGGCCCGTCTGGCCGCAGATATATTCAGCATTGGTGTCTTTACCTTTAATTTTGTGGTTGAAGATATCGTTTAAGAAAAATGCCGGTTGAGGCAATACGGTGTTTTAAATTGGCTGCCCGACGAATGAGCCAGCCGCTCATATAAAGACCCGGGATTGATATCATTAATCCGGTCTGGGTGGTGACCAGGGCCACTGAAATCCCAGAGGCCATGGCCCGGGCATTGCCAGTACCAAATATGGTGATCACCTCAAAGGTCTGCATCATGCCAATCACTGTACCCAGAAGCCCCATGAGGGGGGCAACCGCTGCGAGTATACTGATGGTGGACAAGTATTGATCCAGGGTGGTATTTAAGTGGAGAACGGTCTCATCAAGGATATTGCTGTCAAGGTCCTGATTCATTGTCCGGCAGCGTCTGGCTAAAAATTCCCGGACCAACCAGGCATTTGCCCCCTGAAATTTCTCATCCGGCCAGACATTGTCCTTCACCATTTTTCCGGCTTCAATTCTTGGAATATTTTTCACATAAAGTTTGCGCAGAAATATCACCCGGTTAAAAATCAATACCCACATGACCAGGGACACCCCGAGAATGGGGAACATTACAATGCCCCCGGAATTAAAATAGGTTGCCATGTGATAAAAAAAATCTGACATTTATATTTGTTTTCCCTGTTTGGGTTCCGACCTTTGTTCTGAACTGGGATCTAAAGTGGGTCTGCACTCATTTCTGGCTTTAAACACCAGATTGACAAAGGAGACGGCCTTTTCCTCCATCAGGCTGATTTGAACTTCCACCTTTCGGCTCAGCAGGGTGTGGCAGAGCATAATGGGGATGGCCATGGCCAGGCCCAGCATGGTTGTAACCAGGGCCTCTGAGATCCCGCCGGACATCAGTCGTGGGTCCCCTGTTCCATAATAGGTGATGACATGGAAGGTATTGATCATACCGGTCACCGTACCCAGCAAGCCCATGAGGGGTGCGATGGCCGCCAGCATGCCAAGGCTGGATAAAAAACGTTCAATGGCGGGAATTTTTCCTAAAATCGCTTCTTGAAGAACATTTTCCATATCCTCCCTGGGATGGTTTCTGAAGGGCAGGGCTTTGAGCAATACGCCTGGAATAAACCCCTTTTTCCGGTCTTCCATGAACCCATGGCATCCCTCCCAGTTTTCATTGTTGATATAGGTTTTAACCTCGGCCATAAAGGGTTCTGTGGCAACCCGACGGCGAATAAAAAATATCAGTCGCTCAATTAAAATAAGCAATGCCAGGCCAAGGATGATCAAAATAGGCCATACAATAGGGCCCCCTTTGGGCACCTGGTCAGCCAGGTTCAGTTCATGGGTGTACCGCCTCAATGCGTTACCCCGGGACATATCCATGGGAACAGCAGCGGCCTCTCCAGTCAGGTAGTCATCCAACTGGGCCTTCAGCTTTGCTGAAGGCAGTTTTGACAGGGCAAAGAAACGCTGACTCTGGTCAGAATAGAGCAGAAATCCAGTCTCCTGAGCTTTTCCGGATTTGGTTTCCAGTACATAGATACCGGTAAAATTTCCCAGGGTCAGGATCTTTGCTGTCTGCTCCTTTCCCTGGCGGTCAATAATCGGACCCCGGTGGAATTGGACCTGGCCTGAAGCTGTAATTTCATCAAACAATGTGTCTGCCATCCCATGGATATCATCCATGGACCAGAACCGCTCCTGATTGATCACAGAAACAAGGAATTTCTGACGGTCAGGTTTTAATGCACTTTGAAGGCTATGAACCAGCAAACTGTCAAGATCTTTTGCATAGGCCCCGACAAATCCGGCCAATTCCTTGTTCACAGCCCTGGATTCTTGGAGATTTTCCCTGAGCGTATCCCCCTGTGTTTTAAGGGCCTGTATCCTGGTTTCAAGGTTGGCATTATCTGTGTTGAGTTTTTTATTGGAGGCCCTAAGGCCTGCAACAGCTTTTTTTAAGGAATTTTTATCAGATCGGATTTCTGCGGCTTTTGCCAGGGCCTCAGACTTTGCTGCAGTAAATTCTTTATCTGCTTTAACGGCCAGGGCCCTGCGCTGAGTTTGACTATCCTGGGAGGTCTGGCGTATGTCCTGGGCACTACCAGCTGGTGCATACACAAGGCAGATGATCAGCACAACACTGTAAATAACGGATCCATTGATTTTATTCATGATTCCCTCCCTGTGACAGGGCCAGGCGGCCAACAGGCAGAGAAATCACCTCAAGGGGCCGGTGCTTGGCTGCCATGTCAACGGCCCCGGCAATGGCAGAAACATGGTCGTTATCCAGGAGCTCCCATTGGTTATCAGCAATATTGAATACCCCGGCCCTTGTACGATCAAGGGAGAGAAAAAACAGGGAGACACGGCCCAGACGGAATATATTGCCAAGAACATCGGTATTGTCCATGATGATTCTTTCCTGGTACACCTCAATTGTGTTTCCGTACTCTGCCTCCACAAAGAGGGCCTCCATGGTTTTTCTAAATTTTTCAGACACTGAAATTTCAGGATCATCAAAAATAATATGAAGCCGGGCCAGGCGATTGGTCCGTTCCTGACGTAAAAATGGAGCATCCCGGTTCAGCAGATTCTCCATGCGGGCAGTAACTCCCTGTAAAAAAGGGGCCATTTCATTTTGAATCCGCAGAGCCTCCAAATTTTCATCAGTCATTGCTTTATTGACTTTATCCTGTCTCTCAGCTTCTTTGGACAGGCTTTTCTGGGCAGCCGTTAATCGTTCATTCTCAGTTTTAAGCTGTTCATAAACCGCCACCAGTTTTGCCTGTTCCGCTTCCCATTTATCCTGGATTTCCTGGGATTTTTGCCGGGTATGAATAGCTTTTTGAACAGGGGTTTCAATATCCCGGACAACGGAAGTCTCTGCGAGAACATGGTATGGAATCAGACCCAGAATGAGAATGGCAATGGATAGTCTTCGGACTGACTGCTTTTGATTAAAATATTTGATCTTCATTTTGTACCTCAATTGTTCCTATTTTTGTTTTTACCGGCCTGGTCCTTGACCAGAAAGACACAAGGGCTTTGTGTGACCGGGTTTGGCTGTACATGTATCCGGGTTTGGTAAACCTGTTGGATCGTCTCCCGGGTCAGCACCTCTTTGGGGGTGCCGCAGCTGAATATGCCGTGGCTGGTTTTGTCCAGGAGCACCAGGCGGTCTGCAAATTCCCCTGCCAGGTTCAGGTCATGGAGCACCATGAGGATGGTCAGGGATAAATGCGTTTTCAGGGTGTTGATCAGATCAAGGATGCGAACCTGGTGTGTGATGTCCAGATGGGCTGTGGGCTCATCCAGAACCAGGAGGGGAGCCTCCTGGGTCAATGCCCTGGCAATGGCTGCCAATTGCCTTTCTCCCCCGCTGATTTCATTGATTTTTGCATCTGCAAGATGGTCAATTCTGGTGAGGGCCATATATTTTTTGGCGGTGTCTATGTCCTCTGGGGTTTCAAAAAACTGATAGGGTTTAAAAAAGGGCAGGCGCCCAAGCTGAACATAGGCCTTCACTGTCATGGCCACAGGATCAATGGACTGCATCACAGCGGCCAGATGTCTGGAAAGTTCCTTGTTGGACAGGGTATTTACCGATTTTCCCTGGATATGGATGGATCCTTTTTCAGGAATCACCGATTTTAAAATGGTGTTCACTAAAGTGGTTTTACCGCAGCCGTTGGGACCAATGATTGCGAGGAATTCGCCTGGGTAAACCGAGAAGGAGATATTTTTGAGAACCTGGGTTGTTTTATACCTTACCCCCAGGTTCATTATATCTAAAATAGGTGTCATAGGGTCACCTGCTTTCTGGACAGAGCCCAGATAAACATGATGCCCCCCCAAATTCCTGTGATCACCCCCACAGGCAGTTCCAGGGGGGAAATGATCACCCGGGCAATGACATCACAGAGGGTGAGAAAGGCAGCTCCTGCCAGAAATGAGGCAACAAGAAGAATCCGATGATCCGGGCCGGTGAGCATCCTCACAAAATGGGGCACGATTAGTCCCACAAACATGATGATGCCTGCCACAGAAACACTGAGCCCGGTTAAAAAAGAGGCAATGATGAATAAGCACTTTTTAGTCCTCGGGGTGTTGATGCCCAAGCTGGCAGCTTCCTGGTCCCCAAGGAGCAGGGCATTGAGGTCCATGCAGAAAAAATAGGAGATGAAAAGGCCTGCCAGGGAACCTGCACAGCAGATTTTGATTAAAACGGTATTGGGCTCATCCAGGGAACCCATGATCCAGAGCACAATGTTTTGAAGGTCATCTGTCTTGGACAGGGCCATGAGCAGCATCACCAGGGATGAGGCCACATAGGAAATCATCACCCCGGTGAGCAGCATTCGGTTTGATTGAACATTCCGGTTGGAACGGTTCAGGCTGTACACCAGAAATATCACCAGGCTGGCCCCTATAAATCCTGATAAAGGGTAGGCAATGATGCCGATGTGGGTATAAAATCCCAATAAAATATTTAAGCAGACCCCCAGGGATGCTCCACCGGAAATCCCAAGGGTATAGGGCTCCACCAATGGATTTCTGAACATCCCCTGGAGCAGAGTGCCTGCAAGGCTAAGGGCACCGCCAATGGACATGGCCAAAAGAATTCTGGGAAGACGGATTCCTGTGATTATGGCGTAGCTGCCTGTGCCTTCACCATTGAGCAGAATGGAGGGAATTTTTGTGAAGGGGATACCTGCACTGCCCACACACAGGGCCAGGATTCCTGCTGCCCCGGTGAGCAGCAGTAAACCCATTAGAATCATAATCCATTGCTGGGGATTGTTATTGTTCCATAAAGTATTCATAGGTTTTCACTCATAGTTGCTGTGAGTCCGGGATGGACCAGGGGAATAATTGTCTCAAGCCCCTTAACGAAGGTGGTTGGGGTAGGGCTGCAGATCATCTCCGGATCCAGTACATGAACCCTGTTGCCCTGTACCGCCCTGAGGGATGGAAATGACATCCAGCGTTTTTTTTCAAGCTCACCTGCTTTTTTTGAGGTGCCCATGGTTGCGATAAGAATGAGGTCAGGGTTTTCCTGGATCACTTTTTCCCTTGAATAGATGCCGCTGGATTCATTCTCGGCAATGTTTGTACCACCGCAGTATCGGATATATTCATTGATGAACATCTCCTTGTTGGCAGAATGAAGGGGTTTTAATCCTATTAGACCAAGGGACGCCCTGCTTTCCCCAGAATGCATAAACCGTCTGCGGCACGGCAAGGAGATCGCTTCTCACCAATTTTCCAACAATTACAAAATTCGTTTGACGAGCGACGGATAGAGTTACAACAAACATCCGCCGGAATTGATCCAGAACAGGTTTTGGTTATTGAAATAATCGGTAATATTGAAAATTTTGCAAATGCGGTTAAAAAAATTCCTGGTTTGGAATGGATG
>PIVS01000631.1 GCA_003353855.1 Desulfobacteraceae bacterium | reverse complement strand
GGAACGGGAAAGGAATTGATTGCCAAGGCCATCCATGCAAGAAGCCCGGTATTCCAGGGACCATTTGTGGCGGTCAATTGTTCTGCCTTTCCCGAAGATTTGATAGAGTCTGAGTTGTTCGGGTATGAACCCGGGGCTTTTTCAGGTGCCAAACAGGGCGGGAAAAGAGGTTTTATTGAAGAGGCAGACCAGGGAACTTTGTTCCTGGATGAAGTGGCAGACTTGAGTCCGGCCGGCCAGGCCAAGCTTTTGCGCTTCCTTGAAAATGGTGAATTCTACAAGGTGGGAGGAACCAAAAAATACAGGGTCCATACCCGGGTGGTGTCGGCCACCAATAAGAATCTGGATCTGCTTGTGGAGGAAGAAAAATTCCGAAAAGATCTCTATTTCAGGCTTTGTGTGGTCAAGGCAGAAATACCTTCCTTAAATGAACGGCCCGACGATATTATTCCCCTTGCCAAGTATTTTCTCCATGAATTTAATAAAAAATTTAATAAAAAATTAAAGGGGATATCAACCCAGGCCCAGGCCATTCTTGAAGTTCATGAATTTACCGGCAATGTTAGGGAATTGAAAAATATCATTGAAAGAAGTGTGCTGGTAGCCAAAAATCAATTGATTTGCGTGGCGGAAATGGGATTGCTCCCCAATGGGAATCTCGACCCAATCCATCCTTCTTCCCAAAAAGCTGAGATCCAAACACCCCAACTACCGGAGGAAGGGGTCCATCTAAATGATCTTCTCTCGGGCATTGAAAAACAATACATGTCCCTGGCCATGGAACGATCCAAGGGGAATGAGAGCTGTGCCGCAAAATTATTAAACATGAACCACCACACCTTCCGATACCGGTGGAAAAGAATAAAAGAAAAATAGCTTCTTACCCGGCACCAGGAGGCATATTTTTCAGAGTTATAAATTTTTGTACCTTGTCTGCAACCTTTATTGGTGGCGGATACACACTGGGCAATGCTACAAAAGTATTCACCGGCGGGATGAAAGCGGTTGTTTTTACAGACCTTTTGCAATTTATAATTCTTTGTATCGGTATCCCCCTTACATTTTTAAAAGGATCTTTACGCGTTCTCCAATGACGTAAGGCTTTACCATCTCGTGGAATTTCTCCTTTTTCAATCCGGCGTCCTGAACGTTCTGATATCCCAGCCTTTGCGGAAGCAGTTTTTTGACAAAAGGCAAAAAAACATTTACTTATCCTCGAGAATGGGATTTAATTGAGTTTGGGGCCCCTGGCGGGTCTGTTTACCGATGCAATATTCAATTATATTGGACCAATTGCAATCAAACGCTCTGGTTTTCCATTCAGCGATATTGGAGATTAAAAATCATTCATACAATTTGGAAATTTTTATTTGGAGTTCATGATGACCGATACCGTTCATAAAGTGATAACAATACTGGAGAATATTGCCAAGGGAGATTATTCAAATGATATTATGAAGTATACCACCAGGGGACAAGATGAAGATATCCGTCGTATCGCCGAGGCTGTAGGCATGATGATGGTAAGGGTTGAAGCAAGGGAATATAACCTTCAGCTCATGGTGGGACAGCTGCAAAAACTCAATAAAACTATTAAAAAGAATGCTATCCAGACCATTCGAACCATTGCTAAAGCCCTGGGAGCACGTGACGAGTACACCGAAGGTCATGCAGAGCGCGTAGCAAACTACTCAAAGCGCCTTGCCTGTTGTATGGGGCTTTCTAAAGATCAAGTTCATTTCATCTGGGTGGCAGGTATTCTCCATGATATCGGAAAGATCGGATTTTCCGACAAGGTCTTTGAGGATACCGGGTCTCGATTCTCCGATGAAATTTTTTCTGAAATTCGCTTGCATCCGGTTCAGACGTTTGAAATCCTAAAAGACCTTGAATTCATCGGTCCGGCCCTGGACTACGCAGTAAGCCATCATGAAAAACTCGACGGAACAGGCTACCCTGATGGATTAAAGGGTGAACAAATCCCCATGGGTGCCAGGATACTGGCCGTGGCAGACTGTTTTGATGCTATTACTACCACCCGTTCATACCGGGCGGGAAGAAACATGGAAGAGGCTTTTGATATCCTTGAACAAATTAAAGGAAATCATCTTGACCCTTCCCTGGTGGCGATTTTTATTAAAGAGATTAGAGAAAACGGTATGGAAACAATAGAAAACTAAATTTTACAAAGAATCGCCCCTATGGTATTAGGCTGCGCTTCAAATTAAAATCTTCCAGAGTAGAATTGAGTCACCACAGCAGCAAGTATCAAGCACAAAGGACATCTAATTCCAATGGACGATTTATTTATGTCTTTGTAGAGACTTCCCCTGGCAAAACTTGTATGGGTTGATTGGAAGAATAAAGCAAATATCCCTGAAATCAGGTTAAATTTACCAAAGAAAAAAACGTTTCCCCATCAACCCCAGCAATAGTGTAAAAGTCTTATAACCCGCTGATTCCTACAGGCTGTTTGACCACGGTGAGCAGCATTTTAAATCGGGTATCGGCAAAGACTGAGTGGGGCACATTGGCCGGCATGACCACCACCTGGCCGGCAGCGGCATTTATTATTTCTCCGTCAATATTAATCAGGGCCTGTCCGTCCAAAACCTGGACCATGGCGTCTCCCGGGGAAGTGTGGGCTGAAATTTCTTCTCCCTTGTCAAATGCAAACAGGGTGATATTGACA
>PIVS01000131.1 GCA_003353855.1 Desulfobacteraceae bacterium | reverse complement strand
ATGGAATATGAAAAACTCCTTTTAAATATAGAGAACAATATATGCAAAATTACAATTAACAGGACTGAAGTATACAATGCACTGGATAATCAAACATGGCATGAATTACGCCATGCCTTTGAAAAGGCCGGATCAGATAAAACAATCCAGGTGGTTATTCTCACAGGTGCAGGTGGCAAGGCCTTTGCCTCGGGGGCTGATGTGAAGATGCTTAATAAAAGAACGGTTCTTGAAACAATTGACCATGAAATCCAGTCGATCCTAAATTATATAGATAATCTTGCAAAACCGGTTATTTGTGCCATTGACGGTTTTGCCCTTGGCGGGGGGTGTGAGCTTGCAATGGCCTGTGATATTCGTATTGCCACACAAAAATCAAAGTTTGGCCAGCCTGAAGTGGGGCTTGGGGTCATTCCGGGCGGTGGGGGCACACAAAGACTTCAGCGGCTTGTGGGTATCGGCAAGGCAAAGGAGCTTATTTTTACCGGGGATATAATAACGGCAAAACAAGCATTGCAGATGGGTCTTGTAAATAAGGTTGTGGATTCTTCCAATGAGCTTATGTCTGCGGCAGATAAGATGGCAAAAAAAATAAAATCAAAGGGGCCTGTTGCTGTTTTATTGGCAAAAATCGCAATTAATACCGGGGCAAATCTTGATATGAATTCTGGGCTTATGGTTGAAAAACTTGCCCAGGCAGTCGCATTCTCAACCCGGGACAGGCTTGAAGGAACTTCGGCTTTTATGGAAAAACGAAAGCCCATATACAAGGGTGAGTGAAAAATAAATCATAACCGCTATGATTAAAAAAAGGGGTGTTCCCCTTGAAAAGGAAAAAAATGACAACAGATAACCAAATTATTATTTTTGATTTTCTTTTGCATCTCCCGGCGATTTTGAAGCGGTCAACATACCCGGGATGAAGATATTGAAGCATTGATTAACGAGGGGTATTAAGATTTTTCTGCCTTGAATATCTCCATGTGTTGTCCGGTACCACAGTCTTTCCCACAGCCTGTGCTCTGGCCTATATAAACGGTTTAAACCGATTGGAATACTTAAAAGAACATCCTGTTGTAAAACCTGGAAGCGTGCAAGGATTGGATATTCTCAACAAGAGAGCCGCGCCCAAAATTATTCCCTGAAGCTTGTTTTATCTTTTATGAAAAAGGCTAAAAAGAAAGTGATAAGGGCAGATACAGGCAACATGGTGTAGGCCCCCTGATACCCATAACAATTGATTAAAAATCCGAATATATTTTGGGCAACAGCTCCCCCCCCCATGATGAGGATGGACCCAAGGCTCATTGCCGTGGCCACTAAGGCAGGGTCATTGGATTCACCAATCACAGGGTAACCCAGGTTTTGAGCACTTGTAATAAGCCCCATGAAAAAAAAGATGACAATAAGTGCATTTCCGCTTAACCCTGTGTAATACAGGGGCATCATTATCAAAAAAGCCAATATTGAACATAAAAGCATTAGTGGTTTGCGGGAGCCCATCTTGTCGGTGAGTTTACCAAGCATAGGGCCCCCGACCATGGTTCCAGCCAATAATGCTGACATGATTGACGGGGTGGTTGCTGATAGTTCATTCCTGAAAACATGGGCGATATAAGCCGGGCCTGCACTGAAAACCAGGACCATAATTGGAAAATTTAATAAAGAGGTATAAAAACCGGCCCGCCAGTTTTCAGGGTTGGACAGCACTTTTACAAATGATTGCCCCATGGGAAGATTAGCTGTTTGCCCATCACTGATATTTACAGGGCCTCCTTCGGGCTTGTCTTTTACAAATACAATAAGGCAACCCAGAATAATAACTCCCAATATGAAATTGCAGATTTGGACGGTATATCCCGATGAATTATTCAGGATAATGCTGCCGATACTACTTCCAAAGGTTCCACCCAACATACCCAAAGTGATTGCCACGGCAATCGGGAAACCGGATTTCTCCATTACAAACCAATTGGCAACTATTTTCATAACTGCGATTAAGGCAAAGGCGCCTCCAAACCCCACAATAAGCATATAGAGAACAGCGGGCGCAAGGGAATTGACTAGAATCAAACCAAGAATGCCGGCCAGCATTGTAATGGTACTGATTATCAGTACCATTTTAGTGGAGAATTTATCTAAAATTAATCCGGCAGGTATAAACATTATCACATTACCAATAAGGTACATTGAGGTAAATGTAGAATAATTCATTGTGCCGGCGATATGATATTTTGAAATATAATAATTTGCTAATGTACCATTTAAGGCATTTTGGTTTATCCAATAAAAAAAAAGCATGGCAGAGGTTATAACGGATATCCAGCCTCGTACAGCGGATTGATTTCCAATGGATGCGTGTTCAAAAGTCATATGATTTTCCCCGGTAACGTTCTCTTAGTTGTCCAATAAATCATCTAATAAGCTGCTTGCTCCAAAACGGAGAAACTTATTAGAACAATAATCCAGGCCACAAATCTTGGTTGCAAGATCAAGATATTTACATGATTGTTCATAGGTTTTTACTCCGCCGGATGCTTTAAAACCAATGGGCTCTTTAATCCCGGCAGCCGCTTTTAGCATGATGTCAGCGGCATCTAAGGTTGCTCCTATTTCTGCTTTACCGGTTGAGGTCTTTATAAAATCAGCACCAGCCCCAATTGCATCTTCAGAAGCTTTGAGGATAAGATCATTTGTTTTTAATGAACCAGATTCTATAATTACTTTTAAAGTTTTATTCCGGCAAAGTTTCTTTGCGGCTCTAACGATTTCTATTGATCTTATTGATGTTCCATCAGCGATATAGTCTTTATAGGGGATTACAACATCAATTTCATCTGCCCCATCCAGGAGAGCTTTTTCTATTTCTTTTAAAATTTCAGATAGTTTTTTTTCTCCACTTGGAAAGTTTGCCACCGTAGCCACTTTTATATCTGTTTTTTTGAGCAAAGCCTTTGCCAGGGAGACAAATTCAGGGTAGATACATACGGCTGCCACATTTCCAAATGCGGTCTTTGCCCTGTTGCATAATTTTTCAATGACTTCCGGGGTGTCGTTGTTGTTTAAAGAAGTCAGGTCAATTAAAGATATAATCTTTTGTTTGCTCAACAGTTTTTCACTTGTTGTGTTCAAGACTCTTTCTTGTAAAGATGATTTCCCGTATTTCAAGGGCTTAACCTCCAGGAAATCAGCAATGGTCTGACCTATATCTGAAAAGGTTTGTCTTGCACCGATATAACCTGGTTGAATCTTTTTACCCCAATATAAAAAAGGAATATGTTCTCTTGTGTGGTCAGTGCCCCTCCAGCTGGGGTCACATCCATGATCAGCAGTAATGACAACCATATCATCCTCTTTGAGGATATGATCAATCTCCGGTAATCTATTGTCAAAGTATTCCAGGGCATTGGCATAACCTGTAATATCTCTGCGATGTCCATATTCAGAGTCAAAATCTACAAAATTGGTAAATACCAGACTGCCGGCAGGGGCATTTGAAAATTCATTTAAAGATTTTTCAAATAGTTCAGGAATGCCTGTGGCTTTTATTTTTTTGGTTATACCTTGATTGGCAAAGATGTCGGCAATCTTGCCAATTGAGATTACCTGGCCGTTTTCTTCTTTGATATGATCTAAAAGCGTTTTAGTCGGGGGCGCAACAGAATAGTCATGCCTGTTGCTTGTTCTTGCATAATTGCCGTTCTTATCTCCCTTAAACGGGCGGGCGATTACTCTGCCTATATTAATCTGCATATCATCTAATAATGTTCTTGCAACGTTACAGATTTCATACAGGTGTTCTAATCGGAAACTGTCTTCATGGGCCGCTATTTGTAAAACACTATCAGCTGAAGTATAGAGTATGGGTTTTAGGCTTTTTCTATGTTCATCGCCCAGACGGTTAATCACTTCGGTTCCCGAGGCATGTCCGGCATCCAAGAGTCCCTGGGCAAGTTTTGCCTTTTTCATAAAAGCATGGATAAAATCCCCGGGAAAACATGATTTCCCGCCTTTATCGATGAAATAATGCCAATCAAAAAGCACTGGAGAACCAGCAATCTCCCAGTGACCGCTGGGTGTGTCTTTGCCTTTACTTTGCTCTATTGCATAGCCATAGGCAGCTTCTATGCCAGGTGCTTTCTTAAAATCATAATCTATTATGGGTTTGCCTCTGCTTGCCAGAGCTGCTTGATATAACCCTTTTTTCTCCAGATTGGGGAGCTTTAGGATTCCATTGGGTTTATTATTGCCAGCAGCTCTGGCACATTGTTCAGCAATATGGCCAAAGGTATCAGCACCACTATCACCAAATTGATCAGCATCTTCGGCACCCCCTAAGCCCAAGGAATCCATTAACAAAATCAGAACTCTGTTATTATTCATTATATTCCTATTTTATCCGCTTATTTGCCAAAACATCAGATTCGATTGCGCCGGCAATGGCCTTAATACATTTTTTCATTGATTCATCATATTTGCTTTTATCAGGAATTTCAGATTTATTTCTATTGACAATGGCTGCGCAAATACAGGCAGCATTTAATTTAAATACGCTGCAAATGGTGAGAAGGGGAGCGGCTTCCATTTCAAAATTGAGAACATTTAAGTTCTGCCATTCAGCCATGCTCCCCTGGAAATGTTTTCGTACGTAACCAGAATAGCTGTCATATCGTTCCTGCCCTGGAAAAAATGTATCCGATGATGCTGTAATGCCGACGTGAAAATCAGAAGTTAGGTTTTGTGTCGCTGTAACTAATTTTTGAGTTAGGGCGAAATTGGCAACTGCCGGGTATTCAAGCGGGGCATAATGCACAGAGGTGCCTTCGAGTCTTACTGCCGCACTGGTAATGATAATATCGCCAACATCAATATGATCTTGAATTGCTCCGCATGTGCCAAGTCTAATAAAGTTTTTAATGCCCAACATGGCAAATTCTTCAATGGCAATTCCTACAGAGGGGGCACCCATGCCTGTTGAACATACTAATACTGGCGTTTTTCCGAGGTAAGCAAGATACGATGTATATTCTCTGTTTGTTGCTAAATGGATTGCATTTTCATCCATTTGTTTTGCAATCATTTCAACCCTGCCGGGATCTCCCGGTAAAACGGCATACTCTGTGTCTTTAATCATTTCTCGTGATAAAGCAACATGGTATAAAACTTGATTTTTTGAAACAATATTACCCATAATGTACTCCTAATCAGCGTTTTTGGTTTTTTTAACCTTAATCTTAACCTTAATTTTTGACATACTTAAAATACGCTTTTATTCAAAATGGTCAATAAAAATTATAGATGTCCGGTTCCGGGTAAAAATCCCAAAGGGATAAAGAGAAGATTCTTCGGGGGCATTGAATCTCTTTACACAGTAAATTTTGCTTGATAATAATGGGAGGGGATAAATTTATGTAAACTGCAAATTTTTTAAAAATACAAAATCTATATTTGAAATTGTGGATGAAGGTAAGGAGGTTAACAATGAAATATACAATAAAGATTATATGTCTGTTCTCGTTATCGATATTTATAGTCCCGCTGTTATGCATTGCTGCCGGTGGAAATAACGAAAACACTTTTGAGATCGTTTCTGACTATACTTACCATATTGATCCCGGCGATTCCCAGGAAAAATATGAATCATTGTGCTTGTTCGGAGCTAAACTCAAAGCTGTTTCCCTGTCGGCAAAATACCTTAATCACACAGGTGTGTTGAATGATTTCGGTGCAAAACAAAAAGAAATTTTTTGTCTTGTAACCGATGGGTTAAAATTTTCCATTCTTGAAAAGAAAACGATGGACAAATGGACATATTACGTTAAGATAAAAACAAAAATTAGGATCATTGATTTTACGAAAGCCGAGATTAAGAATATTGAATTGGAGAAAAAGGAAAATAATTTTTCATGGCAGGAAGAGATGGACCAATATGTTGATAAATCCATTGATCCCGGGAAAGAATTATCAAGGGCATACAGATACCTCAGAAAAAAAAATTGGAGGATCGCGATTATTTATTTAGATCATCTTCAAAAGAAATATCCCAACTGGCAAGAACTATATTCTGCTAAGGCCATAGGGTTTTTCGCAACAAATAAAATTCAAGCCATGATGAATGCATTGAAAACTTCATGCGCATTAGGGAATAGAGAAGCTTGCCAGGACATGGAAGGATTTATAGGGCACAATAAAAATGTGAAAACGTTTATAAAATAATCGAAATAGGCTGCAAAACTATCGTTCACACAATTCAACCAGAACGTCAGAGGTGGCCTTAGGGTGCAAAAATTCTATCCAGAAATTTTTCTTCTCATCAATGCTTGATACTGCAATTCCAAGGTGATTTATTCTAAGTATTTCCATCTGCTGCCTCCATATAATTTATATTTTTATTAGCTGCGGAGCAGCATGGTTTCTATCTGATCGACCATAAGGACCAGGCGTGGCCCGATATCGTCTTCCATGATGTGTCTGCGCATCTGAAATGCGGCGCCGCCGCAACTTATTGCCATTATATTTGATCCGTCCAGATGACTTTTTATGGGTACGCCAATGGCATTGACATTTTTGTTAAATTCTCCCAAAGACATGCAGAATCCAAAGTCATGATAGTCTTTAACCGTCTGCTCTATTCCTGTTTTTATCTGTGGCCAGTTAAGTTCATCCCTCTGGCGAATCTGATCCATCAGGTAGGTGCGGCTTGTTTCCGAAACACCGCATAAAAAAGCCCTGCCGGCAGCAGTGGTAGCCATGGGGACGAGGTCACCTGCCCGGTATCGCAGGACTACCGCATTGGTGTTGGGATAGATGTTTTCCAGGTATACCATATTCAGTCGATCCTGGGCGAAAAGGCCTACAGCAGCCTGTGCATGATCCGCCAGCTGCTGAAGATACGGCCTTGCCAGTTTTAAGATGTCCATGTTGGTGAGAAGGCCATAGCCAAGGGCCAGGACAGCCGTATCCAGTTGATATTTCCGAAGAGTTTTTATGTATCTGAGATATCCAAGCTCTGTCAGGGTATATGTCAGGCGGGAAACCGTGGGTTTGGGCAGGCCGGTCTTTCGTGCAATCTCCTGGTTGCCCAGCAAGGGTTCATCCATTCTGAAACAGCGCAGTATCTCAAGCCCCCTTGCAAGGGCCGTTACAAACTGACGGTCTTTTTGCGGTTTGGTATCGGAAATATTCTCCAATTCATAGCTGGGTACTTTATCATTGATCTCTTTTTTTGCTGCCATTTAATTCCTCTTTCCAATCATCTGGTCTTGAATTTGATCTTGAATTTGATCTTGGATCTGGTCTTGATCTTAAGTTACCCTTGTAAGAATGCATAAATAGCAATATTTCTTGTATAAGGCAATGGATGAAATCCATCCTCAATGGGTGGAACAAAACCCATACTTTGATAAACAAAAATGAGAGGCTGTGATTTTGCTAAACCACCTTCCATCTGGCTTTCAGTTCTATGATTTTTTCTTCGCCATACCCAATTGATTTTAAAATTTCATACTGATGCTGTCCGAGTCCCGAGGCTTTCTTCAAAACTGCTCTGACTTCTGAAAATTTGAACGGGTTTCCCCGTGCTTTTAGAGACGGGATTGACAATCCATCCGGCGTTTCAAGAGTTGTTATCATTTTCCTGGCCTTTAGGTGTTCATCTTCAAGCACCTGTGCTGTTGTATTTACTTTGGCACAGGGGATGCCTGCCTCTTCTATCAATTCAAGGGGTTCTTTAATATCGGGAAATGTATCTAGCCAGGCTTCCACCAATTGAACCAGCGGGTCCATGTTCTTCAATCTGTCTGCTCCGGTTGCAAAACGCGGGTCCTCTGCAAGCTCCTCATTGTTCATTATGCTGCATAGCATCTTCCATAGCTTGGGGTTGGGTGCCGCAATTATTATGCTTCCATTCTTCCCTTTAAATGCACCGAAGGGGGCTAAAAGGCTGTGATGGTTGCCGGTTCTGGTGGGATTTTTTCCAATGCCGGCAATTTCGATAAACCCGTTGTAGGATACCATGCAGTCAAAAAGTGCTATGTCAACATGCTGGCCTATCCCTGTGTTTTTGAGGTGGTACAATGCGGAAACAATTGCGGCATATGCATATACTCCTGCTGTATAATCCCCCAGGGCGATCCCTGATCGAACCGGAGCACCATTTGACTTTCCGGTCAGGTCCATGATACCGCTCAGGGCCTGAACCACGATGTCATACCCAGGCTTGTGACTGTAGGGGCCGTCCTGTCCAAAGGCGGAAACCGAACACATGATGAGGGCGGGGTTGATTTTTTTCAGGTCTGGATACCCCAGGCCAAAGCTTTCCATTGTGCCTGGTTTGAAACTTTCAACCACAATGTCTGCTTCTGAAATGAGCTTGAGTGCTATTTCCCGTCCATCAGGATCTGTCATGTCCAGAACCAGAGATTTTTTGCCCCGGTTTAACCAGAAAAAGGGAAGACTGACACCATCTATGGCGGGGGAAAAAGCCCGGATATCATCACCAACGCCCGGTTTTTCAATTTTAAGTATTTCAGCTCCAAAATCTGCCAGGTAAGCAGTGGAAACTGGGCCGGCAGCGTTATTGGTGAAATCAACCACCTTTAATCCTTCAAATAGATTTTTCATGTTAGGGTCCTGTTCTTTGTGGTTTAATTAAGACAACTAATTTCATTTGCGGTCCTAATAATACAGATTTCTTTTCTCCATTGTTTTATTATTTTCAAGGTACATCCCCTGGGGGTCCACTTCCTGCCTTAAGATTTTTAACTCGCCCTTGTTCGGGGCAATAAGGGGTTTAACCTTATCTGAAATCTTGATCTCCCATTGGATGTTATCCTTGATTTCCCGGATGGAGGAGGTTGGATTAAAGGCAGAAAGAATCATTTCCTTTTCCCCGTTAAGCGGGTCAAAATGAAAGAGCCCCAGTGTGGTCACCAGGGCATGGGGACCGGTGCCGGGCCTAAGGCCGGCTTTGGTGCGGCTGTCCTTTCCCTTTAAATATCCCGGTGAGGTGATAAAATCCACAGCTTCGGGAAAGCGTTGTTTGTCGTGCTCCATGATGATGATGGTTTTGGGGGCCAGGCTGGTAAAATCACAGGCTCCGCCGCTGCCGCCGAATCTGATTTTAGGAGAATCATAGTCCCCGACGCAGGTGGTGTTGATATTGCCGTATCGATCCACCGAGGCAGCTGACAGGAGGGCTTTATGGGCGCGGCCGCCGTGGAGGATCATCCCCAGTGTGTCCAGGGCATCCCCCATATAGGAACAGCAGGAGTTGATGGTTGGGTCCGCCGTCGTCAGGGGGATGCGCCGTGGTGTTTTTCCCATAACCGATCCGCCTTCAAGGCAGATGGTTGAATTGGGGGCGTGTAATTTTTGTGCCAAAAGGGCTGTGATAATCGGCCACTGGGTCCCAACCATTAAAATTTCTTCATCCTTGATTAGCCGGGCCGCGGTGAAGATCATCTGTTCGATTCGGGTCACTTTTGTGTTGTTTTTTTCCATCTTATACCTCAAAATGCATTGAGTGCAGACCATGGGAAGTCGGGGCTGTCAAATTCTCTTCAGGGAGCAGTTCCCTCTGCCGTTTTGATGTGATGAGTTCCATGTATTCTTTCCTGGAGCTAACCCCCAAAATCCATTTTTGCAAATATGCCTTAAATCCTTCGTGTGTGCGGGTTTGGGACTCATAGAAGGCTAAATAGGGCCAGTCCAGGTCATGGACGCCGGTGAGGGGTGAGGGGTGGCTTCCCCAGGGCTCTTCAACCACGGCATTGACTCTGAAATCCTGAATAATGGTTCGACTGGGGTCCTTCATGATAACCTCGGTGTCCACAATTTTCTCGGCGCAGACGATAATTTTGTTACAGCTCAACATGCCGTAGCGGCTTTCTCCCATCATGCCCCAGGCTTGTGCATTACCGTGGACGTCTGCCCTTTGAACCTGTATAACCCCGACATCATGTTTGATGGGCGGAATCAGGCATACACGTTCCCCGGTGAAGGGAGAGATCTCAAATTTTAACCTGTTACGGGCTTTGTTTCCACTGGTTTCCCCGTCAAATCCCGACCCCATTACAGTTTTGGAAGCGATATAGGGCAAATCCAAAGCCCCGGCATAATAGGCCAGGCTAAGGGTAAGAATGGAATATTCTTCAAGTTCCAGGGGGTGGGGAATTTGCTGGGTCAGGGCACGTACAAAACAATGGGCGGTTGTGGGCATCAGATTCCAGGTAAAGGTGGATATCAGTTTATCCACACACCCGGCACCGATCAGTTGATCCACCATCGGCAGGCTTGCGGTTTTGGAAATGGTCAGATGTTTTTTCTGCTGACGGATTATTTCATGGGCTGCGGCATAGGGATCCTGCTGGATAAACCCGCCCAGGTAGACAAGGTCGTGGTCCTTTACATTTTCCTCAATTGCCCGTCTCATGGAGGTTCGTTTATTTTTTTTCAATGCTTGACTCCTGTTGTGGCTGATAAATCAGACCGGAGATGGATTAAAATGCAGTATCCGGCATTTCCAGAATTTCCCGGCCATGGCGCAGGCAGCTCTCCATTTTGACAAGGGACTGGGGAAGGGTGGTATCAGCATAATAGCCGGCCTGTAAAATTTTCCCCTGGTAATATTGGTTTTTCGTTCCCGTGGCTTTTTTCTGCAGTTTTTCTGAGGCCATGGCAAGGTCCAGCAGCCGCCAGGAGATTAGCACTTCGCTGATACCGGTCAAAGCAGGATATGTATATGAGGCCCACTGCAGAACATCCTTTTCTTTGCGTGCGGTAAGCTCAAGTATGATTTCACCGGATCTGGATGCAACCTTGGAAAGGAGACGAACCTTATCCCCTAAACCGGGGTGTTCCTTTTGTTCCTGGCAGAAGTTTTCAATCTCTTCCAGGACAAAACGAAGGGGTTTGCCGTCATTCATTGCTATCTTCCGGCCCAGAAGATCAATGGACTGAATCCCGTTGGTGCCCTCATACAGCGAGAGAATTTTAACATCCCTCATATATTGTTCTATGGGATAATCACGGCAGTAACCATAGCCGCCCAGGCACTGCATGGCTGTCTCACAAACCCTGAATCCCATGTCCGAGCAGAAGGCCTTTACAATGGGGGTAAAAAATTCAACCATGTTTTTATAACGTTC
>PIVS01000630.1 GCA_003353855.1 Desulfobacteraceae bacterium | reverse complement strand
ATAGCCTATGATGATCTGGCCATATATCTGATGTTTCGGGTTGCAGACAGATATGTCCGGGCAGTGGCACTAGAACATCAGGATAATGTTTGGGAGGACAGTTGTGTGGAATTTTTCTTCACAACCGGTTCGGATCTGTCCAGGGGCTATTTCAACCTTGAGATGAATTGCGGCGGCACCATGCTGTTTCATTTTCAGCCCGGAGGCACGAAGGAAAGGATAGTCATTCCCAAGATTGATTGCAGTAAAATAAGGGTTGTCCATTGGCAAATATAATCCCGGTCAAAAAAAGATAGGCAAACTTTTTACGAGATCATCAACCATAAACCATGACATTAATAAGATAGGCGGTAGTTTCACCCTTATTTATAAATTCATGGGAAGATTCCCCCTTAAAGCGAATTGAATCACCTTGGTATAAATTTATTTCTGAGTCCCCCAACATCAGTTTTATTTCCCCTTTTATCAAAAGAATATATTCATCTACGCCCTTCATATGTCCTGGGTTTGAAAATTTGGAAAAAGGGGTGATCTCGATTTTATGAATTTCTAGATTATGCAGATCGTAATATGGAAATATGCTGTAAATACTGAATTCAGGATCATTGTTGATTATTTTTTTTTGTTTGCTTCTTACAATTAAATGATCCTGTTTTTTTTCCTGGATTAATTTGGTGAGAGGCATTTTTAAACCCTCTGCTATTTTCCATAAAACAAGAATTGTCGGGTTTGTACTGCCCCTCTCTATTTCACCCAGCATACTTTTACTCACGCCTGAGATTTTTGATAAATCCTCCAGGGTGAGTCTTTTGTTTTTGCGGATCATTTTTAGATTTATTGAAATATCTTTATTTATAGCTTCCAAATATAGTCCTCCTGAAATGATAATACAATATATTGACAAAAATTCCAACATAATATACAAAACCAATATACAGGATTTAAATTCAATATGTTGCATTTACTAAGAGGCGTTTATGGAAAAACTTAATATCAAAAATTTGTTTGATCAATTACGCAAGGATGAAAAATCCGACATCCAAACCCTTGAATTGATCAAGGGTAGTAGATCCTTTTTAATTGCTGAACTAAAGGCAGGCAAAACACTTTCTGCCCACTATCATAATGAGGGATCTGAAATATATCATATTCTTTCGGGCAGGGGCAAAATGGAAATTGGTACTTTGTCCGGCACAAAAGTGATCTGGAAGGAGCACTTCGACGTCACGCCCAATGATCTTTTTGAGGTTAAAGACAGGGTAGTTCACCGTCTGTCCAATGATGGAGATGAGAATTTAAAAATTGTTTTTGTTACG
Source organism: Desulfobacteraceae bacterium (assembly GCA_003353855.1). Lineage (GTDB taxonomy): Bacteria > Desulfobacterota > Desulfobacteria > Desulfobacterales > Desulfobacteraceae > NBML01. The sequence continues at coordinate 1,379 of PIVS01000630.1, read as the reverse complement.
CCACCATCCCATCTTGGAGAGGATAGAATTTTTATATGATCACATGGGGTAAACATAGATGAAAAGTTTGAAATTTAAGAAAATCGATGCGTTTACAAAAGGAATTTCTCAGGGTAACCCGGCAGGATACATCTTGCTGAATGATGAAGAATCTTTAACAGAAGATGAAATGCAAAAAATGGCCAGTGAACTCAAAGGCTATGTAAATGAAGTAGGATATGTCAAAAGGGTGGGTGATGAGTTCAATTTAAAGTTTTATTCATCTGAATGCGAAGTTTCATTTTGCGGCCATGCAACCATCGCTATTATGTATGATTTGCTGAATAATAATTTGGAGTTACTCAATAGAAAAGAAATTTTTATTCGGGTCAATGCAGGAAAATTATCTGTGTTTAATCATATAAAGGAAGAGGATGCCGTGTATATTATGGCACCGGAACCTGATTTTTTAGAATGCGACCTGAGTATCCCACAGATAGCTGATATCCTTGGTATGGAGATTTCAGACATGGATGATTCTCTTCCTGTAAAATTGATTGACGGCGGGCTCAGGACCCTATTGGTTCCGGTAAAAACTTTATCATCCTGCCTGGATCTGTTCCCTGACCAGGAAGAACTCAGGTTATTTTGTCTGGACAAGGCAATCGATATTGTTCATGTTTCAACAAAAGAAACCCATACATCCTTCAGTAAATATCGCACCCGGGTTTTTGGCCCAAAATACGGGTATCTTGAAGACCCTGCCACGGGAACGGGAAATGCGGCATTTGGATATTATTTAATCAATCAAAAATTATGGGATGGGGATGTCACGGTGGAGCAAGGCCCTGACAAAATTAATCCCAATTTTGTAAAACTGAAAAAGTATACAAAAAATGAAAAAGTAAATATAATCTTTGGCGGTTGTGGAACTCTAAGAATAGAGGGACGCTATTATCTGCACAATTCAAATTAATCCGTGAATTAAGTATCAGGACAGATTGGCCTTGCAAAGGCAAATTGTTGTTTCCAAAGGTCACCAAGGGCTTAAAAATAAAAAAAGGGTCAATCATTGACCCTCAACTTTCCTGTTTTTTATTAAGGGCATCATGAAAACTGATAACATTACAAGGCCCGGTGAAAGTTAAGAATAGGATAATCCTTAACTGCCGATTTTGACCTTTTGGGGCTTGGATTGGTCAGAACTGTGAATACATATATCCGGCATACTGGCTTTTCAATCGTATTCTTTCCCTCGGTGCTAGTTTTTGTGCCAGAAGCCTGTGATCAGGGATTTAATTCCGCCCCAAAATCAAGAGATGTTATTCCCCAACTCGATTTAATTCGATCCATCTAATTCGCTCCTTTTAATTCCCTTAAAAAAATAAATTTTTAAAAAT
>PIVS01000629.1 GCA_003353855.1 Desulfobacteraceae bacterium | reverse complement strand
CTGAATGATGTACAAACACATCTTTTCCACCGTCTTGTTGTTCAATAAATCCAAAACCTTTTGAGTCGTTAAACCATTTTACGATACCGTTCGCCATGTTGGCAATCTCCTAAAAAAAATAAAAAAATACAAGTTTCTAACTTTGGGGTAATGCCGCTTTTGTTGTAGGGAATATACACCTCCTGAAGGAAACCTATTGAACTAATACAATGTAGCTCAATTTGCACAGGATAGATGGATGTCGATTAGAAGTCAAGCATTAAATAATTTTTTTTATAAATCATGGCACAACGAACCAACTATCTCCTTAAAATTCCTACGATGTAGGTTGTCACGATAATGTGTTCTCCATGGACTTCAACGGGAACATTTTGCACGCCTTACCCTTGACGGGGCTATCATTGAGTCTCGTATGGATAGCGCATTTTTCAATGAAGAGATTATTTCCATAATGGTCGTGGGTCTCAGGAATCCATTTTCGGCGATGCGAAGACTGATGATGGCCTCGGTGTTATTCCATGCTAAGCGGTTATCATCAAATCAGGTTTTCACCATGGCTTCCATGATGGCTCACAATTTATCAAGGGAGACGCAAATGATAGCCCACCCGGCAGCACGCAGGGCAAAGCCTAAACGTCCATCTGCCTGGAAATTTAAAAAATTGGATACCCTTGGCCATCAGATTATCCAAAGAACTGGCCGTTTATCTCGCCCCATGGGGAAACTCACCCTTACAATGAGTCCAAACCGGTAAGTTCGAAAAGATTTACTGCATTTAAAGGTTGTTATCCACTTGCTGTTATTGGCGGTCTGGGTCAAAAAGGGTTCTGGGTGATTCCATATTTTTTTAGTTTTTTTTGGAGGCCGGTTCTGTGAATCCCGAGAATTTGTGCTGCCAATGTACGATTGCCTTTGGAAATTTTCAGGGTGTTGTTTATGATGCTTTTTTCCGCCTTTGCCATCTGGTCTCTAAAAAGTAAAGAAGACTTTGTTTCCGGAAAATGTTTTAAAGAAGCTTCTAAAAGAAAAACCGGCAGATCTGTAATTTCTATAATTTTACCTTCACAGTTTATCATGGCTCTTTCCATGGTGTTTCTCAATTCCCTGACATTTCCGGGCCAATGGTGATTTTCCAAGGAGGCCATTGCTTCTTCAGAGATGTTTTTAATATCCTTGGGGATATCTTTTTTGAGTTCATTGAGGAAAAAAAAGGCCATATCTTTTATGTCATTTTTTAATAGGCGCAGGGGCGGAAGACTGATGTTGATAACATTTAATCTATAATAAAGATCCAGGCGAAAGGTTTTTTCCAGAACCATGTTTTCAAGATTCCGATTTGTTGCTGCAATCACCCTGAAATCCAATTTTTCGGGTCTGCCCCCAAGCCTCTCAATTTCTTTTTCCTGAATCGCCCTTAGTAATTTGGGCTGAAGCTCCATTGGCAGGTCTCCTATCTCGTCCAAAAAAATCGACCCCTTATCTGCCTTTGAAAACTTTCCTTTCTGTCCTTTGGGGTTTGCGCCGGTAAAGGCGCCGGGCTCATACCCGAAAAGCTCTGATTCCATGAGCTCCTTGGGGATTGATGAGCAATTAACCCGAACAAAGGGGAAATCCTTTCTTTGGCTCATGTGGTGTATCGCATGGGCAAAAAGCTCTTTTCCTGTTCCGGATTCCCCTGTGATAAGTACCGGAGAATTAATCCTTGAAGATTTCTCAACCATCTCTTTTGCCGACAGGATAGAAGGGGTGCGTCCAATAATATTGTCGACACTATAGCGTGATCTGTAAATATTTTTCAGCCTTTTTTTGTAGTGCTTGATTTTCCCCTGGAGGAGATTGATCACTTTTTCCATCTCTTTTATTTTTTCAGGTTCCCAGAATATTACTTTCCCAATGGCGCCGATAATTTTTCCATTGCTTAAAATGGGAACTCTGGAAACCAACCGGTCTTTTCCGTCCACAAAAATTGTTTTTGCTATTTCTGCACGGCCAGTCTCAAGTACCCTGTACACCTTTGAGTGGGGCAACACATCCCGGATGTTTTTACCGATTGCATTATTGATGTCTGTCACCCCTATTTTTTTATAGCTTTTACTCATAAAAAGAATTTTGCCCTGGCTGTCCACGATAACGGTGCTCTCGTGGGGATTGTCCAAAATACTAAATAAAAGCTTATTGGGGAGACGATCTATTAATAATTTCTGTTCGGAGATTTGATTTTCATCAGCTTGGGTCATACCGATACCTTTATTCAAAACTTTATATTTTTATCGCCAATTGAGGTTAAACCCGGGCTCCAATGGGCCTCCAAAAACGAAGATGTCAAGGTTGTAGAGAATAATCTACAAGTATATTATTCTCTACAACTGGCTTTTTCTTAAACATATAGGCTTTTCAGCCATCTTGCAATAAATATGTAGAAAATTTTCTTCTCTTTGTGAATCATGCTTGTTTTATGGATAAAATCGCTGAAACCACTGCTGTACCGTTGTTATGGTACTTTAAAAAAATTATAAACCGATTGGCATTTTCATTGCACTGATAAAGCCCAGGTCGGAATAATCAATTGCAGTTCAATATTTAGTACAGGGGAATTAAAGGATGAAAATAAAAAATGTTTTTGTTGCAGGATGCGGAACAATGGGGATGGGAATCGCCCAGGTATGCGCCCAAAGCAAACTCAATGTAATCATGTAT
>PIVS01001151.1 GCA_003353855.1 Desulfobacteraceae bacterium | reverse complement strand
CAAAGCTGGCAAAGTTCTATTCACCCACGTATTGCACACAGACGACTATAGTTTGGAATGTCTGGACTGCCATCATAACATTGAAGATGATGATACCTACAACTGCAGCGAGTGCCATGGAGAAACCGGTGATGAAGACTTACCATCAAGAGCTGATGCATTTCATGCACAATGCAAGGGATGTCATGAAGAGTATGGCGCAGGTCCGGTAGAATGTAACTCGTGTCATAACTTATAACCAGGAATTTACAAAACCCTGGCAATGTTATGATCTAAGCTATTTACCAAACAAGGACTTATTATGATTAAACGATCTTTTTTTTCTTTAAACCAACCCAGGCTTATCTATGATCTGCTGGATCCAGATCTGAAAGAGCCAGAGTCAATCCCTGTGCCGGCCAATCTTTCTGTATTGCTGCCCGAAGCCATTGACAGCACAAAGCAGGCCCTGATTAAAAAGGGCGATGCGGTCAAAAAGGGAGAAAAGTTAAAACTTTATGATGACAGCACTGCATACACGATATCCCCTGTTGCAGGGTCCATCAAACTTTTTGACACCTATTCCGATGATTTTGGCAATATTGCAACCTTTATTATTATCAAACCAGATCAGACACCGGCCTCCGATGACAACACAATTAAGTTAAGCCCTG
>PIVS01000628.1 GCA_003353855.1 Desulfobacteraceae bacterium | reverse complement strand
GGACAAAAGGTGCAAATCCCCCCCAAACGACTGCCCTTTTTCAAATGCGGAAAAGAGTTAAAGGAGCGGGTAGATTACTAGCCGATGGTCATTGATCAGAGGATGTCGGATTTTGATCAAAAAACCGCCATATCCCATACCAGGTCTGAACAGACCATATCTGAACTAGATTATATCATTCAGACAGACAGGATCCCCAATGCCCTTCTTTTTTCCGGGAAAAAAAGCACCGGAAAAAAAGAAAGGGCATTTGAATTTGCAAAAACAGCAAATTGCAGGGCTGACAACAAGAGACCCTGTAATAATTGTTTGTCCTGCAAAAAAATAAATGCAGGCGTGCACCCGGACATCATCCAGATTTCCCTATCTGAAAAAAAAAAATTGATCTCAATTTCCCAAATCCGGGAAATTGGAATTTTACTTACCACCAAACCAAATGAAGCACACAACCGAATGGTCCTTATCCTGGATGCAGATAAAATGAATGTCCAGGCCCAAAACGCATTGCTCAAGGTGTTGGAAGAACCCCCGGAAAATACATTTTTTATCCTGACAGCCACCCAGATTCCGACCCTTTTACCCACCATCCTTTCAAGGTGCAGGCAGATCAGGTTTTTCCCTCCTTCCTGCCATGAAATCCAGCAAACACTGGTTCACCAATACGGGATTGACCCGGAAAAAGCGTATATAACATCCCGGACAGCAGGTTCTGACCTGAAAAAGGCCCTGAAGCTTTTAAACCTGAACCCGGGCCCCGATGAAAATAAAAAAAAGGGAATGGACTGGCAGAAAAATCGCTCCTGGATTATAAAAGAAGTTCTTGGCCTTGTTTCCCTGGGAAACGCGGCCAATATCAGAAAGGGACTTATGCTTTCACAAAAATTGAGTATGAACCCCGATCATATTTTAGAAGCAATGACCATCATCAAAATGGTTCTCAGGGATCTTTGCGTATTTAAGTACAGCCCTGAAAAAATAGTTAACCTTGATTTTTTTGACGCATTTAAAGATATTAGTCAGATGCATGTTTACAGCACATTTCTTGAATGGACAAAGGATCTTCATGAAACCGAAAAAAGACTGGCATCTAACAGTTCAATCCGGTTGACTCTGGATCGTTTTTTCCTGAAATTGTCAATATTATAGGGAACCCATGGCTATGATTAAAGTGGCTGGTGTAAAATTTAAAACAGCAGGTAAAATATATGATTTTAAAAGTGATGCCTTTGTCCTGAAGCAGGGGGATCACGTCATTGTTGAAACAGAACAGGGCCTTGCTTTTGGAACCATTGTCAAACCACCGGTTGAGAAGAAAAAAATCACAAAAAAGCTCAAGCAAATTGTCCGTGTGGCAACCAGGGAAGATTTCATCAAAAGAGAAGAACTCAAGCTTCTTGAAACTAGGGCCCACGACTTCTGCATCAAATCTATCAATGACCTGAAACTTTTAATGAACCTGTTCAGTGTTGAAAGTAATTTTGACAGGAACAAACTGACCTTTTTCTATACAGCCGACGGCCGGATTGATTTCAGGGCATTGATTAAATTGCTGGTCAAAGAGTATAGTATCCGCATTGAAATGCGCCAGGTTGGGATTCGAAATTTATCAAAGCATTGCGGAGGCCTTGGAAAATGCGGCAGGGAAATTTGCTGTTCCTCCTTTATGCACACATTTGAACCTGTCTCCATAAAAATGGCCAAGGAGCAGGGACTGTCCCTGAATCCCACCAAAATATCTGGAGTATGCGGCCGCCTCATGTGTTGTCTGACCTTTGAAAACAGCACCTACAAGCATTTGAAAAGAAAAATGCCCAAACTTGGGAAAATCATTACCCTTGAAGAAGGCCTGGGAAAAGTAGTCAGACAGAATGTTTTGAAGGAAAGCATTACTCTGCGCCTGGAAGACAGGACAGAAGTTGAAAAGAACATCAAAGACCTGGAAGAAAAAAAGCCAATCAAAAAAAGATAACAGGACCCAAACCATGGAAAAGCAGCCTCAATTTTTTACAACCCCCATATATTATGTCAATGCAAAACCCCACCTGGGGCATGCCTATACCACCATTGCTGCTGATGTGGCAACAAGGTATAAGAAGATGGATAACCACGACACTTATTTTTTAACAGGAACAGATGAACACGGGGATAAAATTGTCCAGGCCGCCCAAAAAGAAAACACATCTCCCAAGGCCTATGCCGACCGGATCAGCCTGCTGTTTCAGGATCTTCTGCCCCTTCTGCACATTGACAATGATCAGTTTATCCGGACAACCGATACCGATCATATCAAGGTTGTCAAGGCCATATTGACAAAGATCCATGACAGCGGTGATATTTATTTTTCCAGTTACGAAGGTATATACTGCTTTGGATGTGAACGGTTTTACCAGGAAAGGGAACTGGTTGACGGAAAATGCCCCGACCATGGGGTGGAACCCCAGGTCATAAAGGAATCCAACTATTTTTTCAAAATGAGCAAATACCAGGGTTGGCTCATTGACCATATCAAGAGCAACCCGGATTTCATACGCCCGGAACAATATAAAAATGAAATTCTCTCCTTCTTAAAAGAGCCTTTGGAAGATTTATGCATCTCCCGACCCAAATCAAGGCTCACCTGGGGGATTACCCTGCCCTTTGATGAGGATTATGTGACCTATGTCTGGTTTGATGCACTGGTAAACTATATATCTGCTTTGGG
>PIVS01000130.1 GCA_003353855.1 Desulfobacteraceae bacterium | reverse complement strand
TTATCGATATGGAGCAATATATAAGGAAGCATTCCATTGATATGAAATTGTACCGGATAGAAACCCTCTGGAGTGAGAAAGCCTATATTTCCTTTTCAGATTCAGACATTTCCAGAAAATTGATTCAAATTTTTGATGGGCAAATTCAAAAATTGTTCCGGTCCGGGGAGCTGGAAAAAATGTATCAAAAATGGGAGCAGCCCTTTTATCCGGAATACTGGGAAGAGGATTAGCCTCCTGATGCCATGCAAATTGGATGGATAATTTCCTTTACAAACCCCTGATTCTCATGTAATATCGTCCGCTTTAAATCACTAATTCACATCTTATTAAAAAAGATTAAACTATTTTGCCGGGGGAAAATTTATCATGCCTGCCATATTTGGTATTGATTTTGGAACATCCAATTCAGCATTATCCGTGAACCTTAAGGGTAAGGTAACCCTGCTGGACGTGGACAGGGATAATCCCATCTCCAATTCATTAAAATCAATTCTTTATTTTTTAAAGGAGGATGGTCAGACAAACTCATATGTCGGGTATGAAGGGGTAAAGGCCTATATTGAAAATGAAGCTGAAGGCCGGTATATGCAGTCTATCAAGACTTTCCTTCCGGATATTGCCTTTGAAAAGACAAATATTTACGGTAAATCCTATACCCTTGAAGAATTGATCGCTTTATTTCTCAAGGTGATGAAACAACGGGGCCAGGAGATAATCAAACAGGAAGTATCTGATTTGGTTCTGGGGCGCCCGGTTATTTTTTCTGAGGACCAGGACAGGGATAAGATTGCCCATGAACGTCTGACCCGGGCAGCTCAAATCGCCGGGTTTAAAAATATTTCCTTTCAGCTCGAACCCATTGCCGCAGCCCTGGCCTATGAAAACAGTCTTGAAGCCTGTGAAGAACAGATCGTATTGGTGGGTGACTTTGGTGCGGGCAGCTCTGATTTCACCATTTATAAAGCCGGAAAAAATGCAGGCGCCAAAGCCAGTAGAGATCAGGACATACTTTCCGTGGGCGGTGTTTATATAGGAGGTGACGTTTTTGACTCTGAAATCATGCGGGAAAAGGTGGCCGCCTATTACGGGAAAAATGTACAGGCAAAATCCATGTGGAGTGATAATCTTTTCGGACTGTCCCCCCTGGTTATCCGGAAGTTGATGCAATGGCATCTTATTCCCCAGCTCCGGTTGCCCAGAACATTGGACAATATTAAAGAGCTGAAGGTCAGGGCAAAGTTTGCCGATAAGAAATTGTTGGAAAACCTGGAAAATCTGATCCATTCAAATTATGGCTACCTGCTGTTTCGATCCATTGAAAAGACAAAATGTGAGTTGTCGGCCAGGAAGGAATCCATTATCAATTTCAAGGATTATGGTATCTGTATCGATGAACTTTTGTCCAGAGAGGAATTTGAAGGCTTTATCCGGGAGAAGGTTGTTTCCCTTAATGCCTGTATCGATTCAACCCTTGCTGGAGCAGATTTGTCCTGTTCCGATATTGATGTGGTATTTTTGACCGGCGGGTCCTCCTATATTCCCCTGATACGGGAAATATTTGAAACCAGAATCGGAAAGGACAAAATTCGCAGTGCCGATGCCTTTACCAGTGTGGCCTATGGACTTGGGCTGCAAGGGGGCTTAATGGGGTGAGCTAGACAACAGCTTACATCCATCCCAACTCTTTTTTCATGGTCTTGTATTCTTTTTTAAACCGTTTTATCAGTTCCTGATTCTCGGCGAGAACGGAATTTACAAATTGAAGGTGTTTAGCATTGGCTGTATTGTATTTTTTCAGGCATCGGTTCACATTGGTCAGCAAACTGTCATAGGTGGCTCTGGCAGCCTCATCCTTGGCCTCTAACCGTTTAAAATGAGTTGCAGAATAGTTCAGCCATTTTTTCATCTCCTGGAAGTATTGTCCAATGGCTTTCCGCTTCAAAGAAAGGGTACGGTTCAACAGATTCCGTATGGCTATATAGTGGTTGAGGTTTTCCTTCTTAAGCTCCCGGGAATTGTTATTAATAAAGGCAATATATGAAGAAATATCCTGGTTGGCTCTCTTGAGAACCTTCTCACTGCCCTCAATAATTGTGATCGCTTTTCTCATTCGGGTGGTGGTGTTGAGTCGTTTCATATCCGCAATTTTTTCCAGCTCATGCTGCAGGTCTACAGCAGAGGATTCCAGACGATCCAGATAAATGGATATCCGTTTTTCCATCCTGGTCTTTTGGGAGGAATCTGAACAGGAAAATAAAAAAGACAAACTGAATAGGCAAATCGTCAGTAAAGACAGGATTGATAAAAATTGTTTTATCCGTTGTGATTTTGGGAAAGAGTAAGGTGTCGGGGATAGAAACTGTTTTTTTTGTCTCTCCCGGGTCATTGTAAGATTCAAATCAAGTGGCTCCTTAAAACACTAACGCAGTCAAAAATCGCATCACCCAGATGCTGTAAAGGTACAGTTATCGATTGAGTCATCAACTATTTATTAAAACCTATCTTTTTTTTGGCCATGGGTAAAGGCTTTTTTTCTTTCACAGGTTACCGGAAAGTGTCAGGATGTTTATTGTTAATTGCCACATTGAGAGCCTGGTGGAAATATTCATGATTCCTGAGTTCAAAGGGTAGAAAGACAAGGCTGATATTTTTGGGTGTAATGCTTGCCACAGGGTCTGTCCAATTTTTACAGACCCGTACAAGGGAATCTGACGTTCTAAATCCCATCCACTAGAGGTGTTTAAATTGTTCAAGACTTGCTTTTTAGCTCCCCGGCAATTATCTTATCAGATACTAGTAAATGATGACCCAGGTTCGCAACCTTGCCACATCTGTAAAGGGAAACTAATTGCAAGGACATGGAGGTGAAATGGAGACACGAATTGAAAAAGACACCATGGGAGAGATCCAAGTCCCCATTAACTGTCTGTGGGGAGCCCAGACCCAGCGGTCCCTGGAAAATTTTAAGATTGGTGGGGAAATCATGCCCCTTGGCATTATCCAGGCCTTTGGGTATTTGAAAAAAGCTAGTGCCATGACCAATGCCTCCCTTGGCCTGATTTCCAGGGAAAAAGAGAGGTTGATCTGCCGGGTCTGTGACGGCATCATACAAGGAAAGTTCAATGAACAGTTTCCCTTAAGGGTTTGGCAGACAGGATCCGGTACCCAGACTAATATGAATGTCAATGAAGTCATTGCCAACCAGGCTCATATCTTGTCGGGTAAAAAATTGGGAACCGGTACTCTCCTGATTCATCCCAATGATGATGTGAATAAATCCCAGTCCTCCAACGATGCCTTTCCCACTGCAATGCATATTGCCTCTTGCAAGGGGATCACAGAACACACTTTGCCCTGTCTGAAGCTTTTGCACCAGGGGCTTGCTGAAAAAAGCCGGGCCTGGCAGTCAATCGTCAAGACCGGAAGAACCCATTTCATGGATGCCGTTCCCCTGACCCTGGGACAGGAGTTCTCAGGCTATGCCTCCATGGTGGAACATGGGATTCAAAATTTGAAAGCAAGCCTGTCCCGCCTGTCCCAGTTGGCCCTTGGGGGAACAGCTGTGGGCACGGGGCTGAACAGTCCTCTGGGATTTGATGTGAAGGTGGCCGGAATCATCGCAGAACTGACAAAATATCCCTTTGTTACGGCAATAAATAAATTTGAAGCCCTGGCAGCCCATGATGCCATTGTGGCCTCCCATGGTGCCCTGAAAAGTCTGGCTGCAAGTTTGATGAAAATAGCCAATGATATTCGTATGCTGGGGTCAGGCCCCAGATGCGGTATTGGAGAGCTTATGCTGCCGGCCAATGAGCCGGGGTCCTCCATCATGCCTGGCAAGGTTAACCCCACCCAGACTGAAGCCATGACCATGGTTTGTGCCCAGGTCATGGGTAATGATGTGACCATTAATATAAGCGGAGCTTCGGGCCATTTTGAGCTCAATGTGTTTAAACCTGTGATCATTCATAATTATTTACAGTCTGCAAGACTGCTGGGGGATGCGGCCCTGTCCTTTTATGAAAATTGTGTCAGGGGGCTTGCACCGAATTTTTTGAATATTGAAACTCATCTGTCCCGGTCATTGATGCTGGTGACGGCTTTAAACCCACTTATCGGGTATGATAAGGCTGCCGGGATAGCAAAAAAAGCCCATAAAGAGGGGATTACCCTAAAGCAGGCTGCCCATGCACTGGGCTTTGTGGCGGAAGAGAAATTTGACCAATTGGTGGATCCCGGGAAAATGGTTGGACCCAAGGAATACCCCCCCCCCCCCGGGATTCACCACAAAGAAGGTGTACAACAATAGTCAGGACTGCAGATGAGGTTCTTAGATACAGGGAGGAAAAAATGAACCACAAGGTTACCCTGTTTAGGGGATATCCATTTAAGGAAGGCCAGAAAATACGGATTGAAGACTCCCCGAGGTCCGGGGACTGGGAAGTAATTAAGGTGACAGACCATAAGGTCACCCTGCGGTGTCCCATTTCAAAAAAGGAGATGGTCTGGAGCCGATTCTGCTATGCGGCGGAGGAAAAGCAGATGGTATGGCCCCAGGTTTAACCGGTCCAGACCAGACCAGACCAGACCAGATCGGATTTGATCTGATCGGAAAAAAAGGAAGGCGCATATGGAAGTAATATTGCTCATGGCCATGACTCTGGATGGAAAAATTGCAAGGGATTCTCTGGAGTTTGTGGACTGGACAGGAAAAGCAGATAAACAATATTTTGTCCGGGTGACCCGGGAGGCAGGCGTTGTAATCATGGGTTCCAGAACATTTGATACCATCGGCAAACCCCTGCCGGGCAGAAAAAATATTGTTATGACCCGGAATAAGAATAGGAAAAGCCAGGCGGAAAACCTGGTATTTACAGATCAGTCTGCCAATGAAATAATCAGTGACTTAAAGGAAGAGGGGTTTGAAAAAGTAACCCTTATTGGCGGTGCCATTGTCAATTCCCTGTTTGCCGGGGAAAAACTGATTACCCGGATCCATGTGACCCTGGTGCCGGCTTTGTTTGGCAGCGGGCTTTCCCTGTTCAAAGAGCCTTTGGCCGCTAAACTGGAACTCATGGAACATAGGGAAATTGATAAGGGACACCTGCTCTTGATATACCGGGTGATCCCATGAGTCAAAGAAAAACTCTTCTGGTCCGATTGCTTGAGTGGATTGCAAAGGGGAATAAAAAGGCTGCCCAAAAGGGTCAATTATGCAAGTCCTGAATTAAGAAAAAATGAATTGGTCTGTATGACCGAAGAAAAAATTGTTTAGGCAACAGGGGTGAGTATGAATTGGCAAATAAAGGAGCTCTAAAAATTTCTTGAATCTTCCTGGAAAGAATATATACTCGCCTGTGAAATGATTGGGCAAACGTAACCTAAGGATATTACGGATAGGTTTTTTTATACATGGTTTTTTTAAAACAGGCGATGGGCTAAAAATATGATTGCAAAGGTAAAAGAGTTGCTGCAGAAGATCAATTTTGTCGAAACAGATATGGAATTGCATAAACAGATATTATTTTCCCTTCCATCGGAGAATAAGACTGAGATGGAAATGGTGGTGAACAAGATTGCAGACCAGAAAAAACAGATCAGCGATCTGAGAGATAAAATCAAAGAGATTGATGAAGAGGAATACAATAAGATCATTGCCATTGAACAGGCAGCCGATAAATTTCGGCAGATTTCCAAGGATAAAAAATTTGTCCAGGTCAATACCCTGAATGAAGATCGCCAGTGTTTCATCACCTTAAATGACGGTACAAGGCTGGATTGCCTGGTGGCGGCAAAGGAGGAAAACGGGAATTGGACGGTTCTTACCATTGAGGGCAAAACAAAAGAATATCCGGGCAGTCTGATCCAATAAGCTGACTCTGCTCCACGAAGAAGAGACTTCTTGTAAAAAGCTGGTCCTGAAAAAAAGGAGAAACCCCTTGAAAAAAAAACCTGCATATTTTCGTGTCACGGGACTGATCCTGTTGGCAACGGGCATTGTGCTGATAACAGCATTTGTGACGGCCACGCCCGCCAAAAAGTTTGATCTGGACCGGTTTATAGAACCGGATACCTGTGGAGGGTGCCATTGGGAAATCCAGAAGCAGTGGACCAATTCCATGCATAACCTTTCCCACAGGGACCCAGTATACACCCGGGTGGCTAAATTTTTGCGTCAGGGGCTCACCCGGGCCGGGGAAATCGAGGAAGCCGAGTCCTGTGTCAAATGTCACACCCCGGTGGGGGTGATTACGGGATTTCCTGAAAAGCTTTCCGACGACCTGTCCAAAACTCCTGAGATTGCTACCCAGGGTATCCAATGCGATTATTGCCATTCTGCAGTGGGGGTAACCCAAATGTATAACAATGGGCTGGTCCTTGAACCGGGTCACGGTGAAGATGACCCCGGGGTGAAACAGGGTCCCTTTGATGATTCTAAACCGGATTTCCATGAAGCCGCCTTTTCCAAACTTCACCAAAGTTCCGGGATCTGCGGTACCTGTCATAATGTCAAGCATGTTGCATTTGGAACAGACCTTGAGACTACCTATACGGAATGGAAAAACAGTCCCTACAATGATCCAGATCCTGAAAAAAGAATCGCCTGCCAGGGTTGCCACATGTATCAGCGGCCCGGTATCCCTGCCACAGGCTCCACCCACCGACCGGAAAATCCAGGGTCTGCCACCGAGGACAGTGTGGAAAGGCCTCATATTTTCACCCATTATTTTGTGGGGGGCAATACAGGTGTGACCGGTCAATTTGGGGACAAAGACAAACAGGACATGGCAGTTGCGCGCTTACAGAATGCTGCCAAAATTTGTCTTAACACCGGGAAACTGGCTAAAAAACAATTGGATGTGATAGTGACCAATTCCGGTGCCGGCCATTCAATTCCCACAGGGGTGGGGGACCTGAGACAGGTGTGGCTTGAAATCAGTATCCGGGATGCAGCCCAAAATCTTGTTTTTCAATCCGGTTTTTTGGATGGGAAAAAAGAGTTGTCAGGGGAGGCCATCATCTTCAGGACAGTCCTTGGGGATGGCCGCGGCAATCCCGTGGTGAATCTGGCAAAGGCCAAACAGGTGCTTTCCGATAACAGGATTCCTGCCAAACAGCAGGTCACCCAAACCATTGCCTTAGATTTTATACCCCGGAAAGGTTCTGTTATATCTGCCCGGCTTTTGTACCGGGGCATGCCCCAGAAAATTTTAAATCTGATCCCGGGTGAACCCCTTGGGCCTTTGCCCGTGGTGGAGATGGCAAAGGTATCCCAAAGGATTTAATTTGCGAACCTAGGTAAAGGGACGCAGCCTGGCTGCATCCCTGGCTGCTGCGGCCTCGGGGTTTGCAAAAGACGGCCGGGCTGTTTTTCGGCTGGCATTTCATTTTGGGTTGTTTCAGTTCCTGATGCCTGTGGTCGGGTGGTTTTTGGGGATTGGTTTAAGCTTTGCCATGCTGGATGTTAATATCTGGTATCCCAGTGTAATGATCGGGATTATCACCGGATGCATGTCCCTTCTGGCCATCGGTATTGGAAAGCGATTGGGAGTTTTGTTTGGAAAACGTATGGAAGTTGTAGGAGGGCTGATTCTGGTTTTCATTGGTTCAAGGATATTGTTCCTTGAATTCTTTGCCTAGTCAGCGTCTGAAGGAAAAGATGATAATTTTAACCTGAGTAATACTAAAAAGAGAAATAGAATCCATACTCACCCCTGTCCCAATCGGATCTTGAACTGGTTTTGCACACCAATGCGGAAACCTTTTTTGATCTGGCGCCGCCTGTGCCGGTGATGGTTAAAACTCCCATGAAACAGTGGCTGTAATTGCCCCGATATTCAATCCGGTATCGCCATCTTCGCCCCCTTTAAAAGGATCGGAAAGGTGTTCCACCGAGTACCCCAGGTTTATCTCGGGACTGCTTTTTTTGTCTTCATTGAAACGATACCGAAATCCCATACTACAAGAAACAATGGCAAAAAAATTGGCATCCGATAAATCAGGCAAAGTTCCCGATTGAAAAATATAAGAAACACCGGGGCCCAGTTTGAAATATAGATATTTGCCATGTATATTAAATAGCAATCGCCACTCCAAACTGCCCGACTCGTTAAAATTAGCCGGCTTTATATATCCCGGACCCAGTAAAGTTTCTATTGACAGCCATGGGTTGAGATCTTTTCCGACAAGATAACTGATATTATACCATTCGTATTTGTCTACGGGTTCAGGTCCTATATTTGTCCAGTTACTTTGCCCATAGAAGCCTGTTACGCCGTGGTAATCGAGAAATCCTGCGGCACTGCTTGAACCATAGTCAAAAAATACCAATCCCAATATCATGGGGATCAAAATAAGATAATGGTTTTTTTTTTAGGTTTTTTGTGAATGGATTTTCCGGTTTCGAATTATTTTCCGGGGAGCCGCTTGCCGAGTCAATAGTTTGGAGTTCCATGTCCATAAAGCCATTTTCCTTTGAAAAAAATCTCTGTACTGTTCGTAGTCATCTGAGTTCCTTTCATTTAATAAAACCGGTACAAGAATACAAGAAGTTTTTTATAAAATACCCATGATTCTGAAAGCTGGCCCTTCTGTTCCAAATATGAAGATCTCCATATACCAGGGAAGGTATATGGAGATCCTGGGGCCTGATTCAAATTGTCCGATTATACAACAATCGGGCTATACAATAATCGGGCGGGCTATCCCAAAATTTTCTTCAGGTCGCCTTCAGGGGTTCCAATGGGGGTGAGGTTATAGTTTTTAACCAGCACATTCAATACATTGGGTGTGACAAAGGCCGGCAGGGTGGGCCCAAGATAGATATCATTGATGCCAAGATGGAGAAGGGTATACAGAACGGCAACTGCTTTCTGCTCATACCAGGAGATGATAAAGGAGAGGGGCAGTCCGTTGACATCGGTATCAAAGGCTTTGCTCAGGGCCACGGCAATTTGTACGGCTGAATAGGCGTCATTGCATTGTCCCACATCTAAAAGTCTTGGGATTCCGTTGATATCTCCCAGCTGCTGTTTAAAGAATTTGAACTTTCCACAGGCCAGGGTGAGCACAAGACTGTTGTCCGGTGTTTTTTCGACAAATTCAGTGTAATAGTTTCTGGATTTTTTCACCCCGTCGCAACCGCCGACCAGGAAGAAATGACCAATGGACCCGTCTTTTACACCGCCAACGATTTTGTCGGCAACTCCCAGAACAGCGTCATGGCCAAAACCCACCAGGATTTCCATGTCAGCCTTGTCCTCTGGATATCCGGGCAATTCAAGGGCTCGGTCCACCAGGGATCCCAAATTGTTTTTATTAACATGGGCGACGCCGGGCATTCCCACGGTTCCCGTGGTGAATATATTTTTCTTATAGGATTGTTTGGGTTTCTGGATACAATTGGAGGTCATGAGGATGGCACCGGGAAATTTGTTGAATTCTTTTTTCTGGTTCTGCCATGCTGTACCGTAGTGGCCGTAGAAATGGGGAAATCTTTCCTTTAATTTGGGATATCCATGGGAGGGCAGCATTTCGCCATGGGTATACACTGTGATGCCCTTGCCTTTGGTGGCTTTGAGGACCGCTTCCAGGTCAATGAGATCATGGCCGGATACCAGGATGGCTTTTCCTTTTTTGACTCCCAGAGGAACCTTTGTAGGCACGGGAGTGCCATAGGCGCCTGTGTTGCCCAGACTGAGCAGTTCCATGGCCCTGAGGTTTTTTTCTCCGCATTCAAGGACAAGGCCCAATAGTTCGTTAATCCCCAGACTTTTGTCTTCCAGGGCAGCCAGTCCCCGGTGAACATATTCATAATTGCCCTCATCTTCCTGCCCATGCTCTGCCGCATGATCGGTGTAGGCAGCCATGCCCTTGATCCCGAAAAGAAGCATGTGCTGGAGGGAGCGGATATCCGGGTCAACATCAGGATCTGACATGAGACCGTAGCTCATGCCCTGTTTGGCCATACCCTCCACATTGGGTTTTAGTTTCAGGGTGAGGCTGTCGCTTTGGCTGTCAATGGTGCCGCCAGCAGCTTTCACTTGTTTGATCATCTTATCCCTGAGGGAAACGGATTTGAAGAGGAGATCTTCAAACCGATAGGGGTCAAATTCCACATTGGTCAGGGTGGCGAACATGGCCAGACAGGTAAACCGGTTGGTTTCCACGTCTGAGATATTGACCTTTCTGCCTGCAACGGCTGCAATGGAAATGCCCTTAAGGGTGTAGATCAGAAGATCCTGGAGAGCCGCAACCTCAGGGGTTTTTCCGCAGACGCCGATGCTGGTACACCCTTTTCCGCCCATGGTCTGTTCACATTGGTAGCAGAACATTTTGGTTTTCTTTTTCTTTGAGGCAAAGGCTGATTTTGAAGTCAGAATGGCAGGGAGGAGGGCGCTTCCTGTGACGGCCAAGGTACTTTTTTTGAGAAAATTTCTTCTTGAGATATCTTTCTTTTTCATATTGTCTCCTTCTTTTGTAAAAAGAATGGTGCTTTGTGCATCGTTTGCGATGCTGCCATAAATTAAGTGTGGCAGGATCATAGCTTAGACATTGGGCATGGTTCCTTGATGTAGATCAAGAAATGAAAAAATAGTGGGAATTTAAAAAATATCCTGGCCCAAGGGCTCACCTGTCGTCAGGGTGATCGCATGTAAACAGAGAATTTTGGTCCGATATTAGATATCAGTATGGGAGGCCTTTTATTTGAATATATCCCCAACATATGATGACTTTAATGATGCAAATTTGCCTTTGTAGAATGGAAAGGGCAGGAGGTTCATGCCGGAATAGCCGGTGGCACTACTTATATCACCTGATCAGACTTTTTATGCAAGTTTTTTGCTATATTGCCCTTGCCGATAAAAAGGAAACAACTCCCCTCTCATTTAAACCAGTAGTGATTTTATATCGTGTCCCTTCTATGCTTGCCTCAGAAAAATCCACCTTGCCATCCCGTGGAGTATAACCTCTCCACGGAGTGGCGTGTGGCCGAAAAGCTGTTAACCGAATGAATTCATCATTTTCAAGGACAAAAAAACATTGAATAATAGATTTTCTCCCCCAGACCTTGAAAACCAATTTCCCAATATACTCCCCAGGGGCAATATCTGAAGATTTATATTTTTGGGGATTTAAACCATCTTGCGCTGCATCTTTAAATCGATATGCT
>PIVS01000627.1 GCA_003353855.1 Desulfobacteraceae bacterium | reverse complement strand
ATGTAGCCCAATGTTCGTTTCATAACCATTAATCCCTAACCAGAACAATGAGGAGGCAAAACGTATGTCAAAACAGAGGTTGATCGATGCTTACAGGGGTAAGCGAACTGAGTCAGCGCCCTGGGTACCTTATTCCGGTGTCCATTGCGCATTTCTCATTGACGAGAAAGCTGACGATTTTTTGAAAAGTCCGGAGTTGTTGGCCAAAGGGGTGGTTCACACTGCCAAGCAATATAAGGCAGATGGGATTCCTTTACTGTTTGATCTTTCAGTTGAAGCAAATTCCGTTGGATGTGAATTGAAATGGTGGGAAGACAATGTGCCTTCAGTCTCTACTCATCCTTGTTCGGGCAGAACACCTGTCCAGGCAGAATTGATGGTTCCAACAAAGGATTCCGGGCGCTGGCCCCAAATATTTGAAGCGGCAAAAATAGCCAAACCCCAGCTTGATGAGCTGGATTGTGTTATGATGGGACTTGTATGCGGACCTTTAACCCTGGCCTCCCATCTTGCCGGTGTTCGCATCTTTACCGATGTTTATAAAAATCCTGAATTTGCCCAGGAAGTACTTTCCTTCGCAGGTGAGGTATGTGCGGCTGCTTCTCAATTCTATGTTGACATGGGATGCGAAATCGTAGCCATTGTTGATCCGGTTGCTTCCCAGATTAGGGATACAACGTTCCGTGAGTTTGTTACCCCACATTGTCAGTCGGCCATTAAAGTGATCCATGATGCCAACATTACCTCTTCATTTTTTATCTGCGGAGACTGCACAAGGGTGATGGACGAAGTCTGTAAAATAGGAACCCACGGGTTTGCCATTGATGAGCAGTTGAACATGAACTTTATCCGGGATAAAGCCCGTGAATATGGGAAGGGCTTTGGCGGAAACTTAAAGCTGACCCTTTCCCTGAGTCTTGGTTTGATATCTCCAAGGGAGGATGCCATTGTCAGTCTTGCGGCCGGCGGTTCACACGGATACACTTTCGCCCCTGGCTGAGATCTTCCCTACGATGTTCCGGTGGAACATATGATGCAGGCCATTGAAGCAAAAACTTGGTTTGAAGAAACTTTCCCAAGATATCCTGAAGACCTATAAAAACCCAAAGGAGGGTGCTAAATGGCTGATGAAAAAATAACAGTTGATGTTTTAACGCTTGATAGTGTTCAATGCGCTGCCTGCGGATATATGATGGAGTCCATGGCAGCAATGCCAGAGGAAGTTCAGGTCATCATTGAATATAAGGAATGGTCTGTGAAGAATAAGACAGGTGTTGGCAAATTCATGGAATTAAAGGGCAAAGTCCTTCCATCAATTGCCATCGAAGGGGAGGTCGTATTTCCAAGCATTATCCCCCAGTATGAAGAATTGATAGATGAAATGGCAAAAAGGGCTAAAACCCCTGAGCTTGCAGAAAAACTTAAAGCTGCAAGAGAAACGGGGTTTCAGTTTGACAAAGTTACTGAGAACCTTAAAAAAGCAGGGTCCGGGCTAAGTACCCGGGTTGATAGTTAACTGGTCGACAGCGTTCTAAACCAGGCAGAGGATTATGGATGCCCTAAAAGAAATAAAGATCGAGGTGATGTACAAAGCGGATTCCTGTCTTCCCTGTTTTTATATGGATGAAGCGGTCAAGGAAATTCTGCCTTTTTATCCTGATAATGTAGCCTATCACCGGGTGGATATGAAAACGATGCCGGGTAAAAAAAGATTTCTTGATTTGTCCGTTTCTCTTTTTGGGGAAGAGGGGGTATACAAACAAAAACGGATTGCTCCCATCCCCTCATTGTTTATCAATGACGAACTTTTTTTTGATGCCATACCGCCAAGGCATGAATTGGAAGCGGCGATTCACGAAATGTTAGGTATGAAAAATGTGTGCTGAAAACCAAATATATCTTGAAATTCTCCATGAGGGAGAGCATTGAATCTTTCGGCAGTGAACCGCCTGCGTCTACATGGCGGAGTCGGTAAAGGTTTTACCCGGAGAGTACCAACAGATGATGGATGTTCATGAGTGGGATTTAAGAACCCTCGAAGGGGTAACCCGGTTTAAGGAGATCGGTGCAAAGTCACTGCCCAGTATCGCCATGGACGGGAAGGTTGTATATTCCTCTATTATTCCCGGCCAGGAAGTTCTCGGCAAGGAAATACGTCGGCGTTTTCAGGAGAAAAATTTATAATACCATATAAAGGAGAACATCAATGAAGATCGAGATCCTTGGAACAGGGTGTAAAAGCTGCAATACGCTTTATGACAATGTGGTGAACGCCTTGGAACAAACCGGCCTGACCGATAGGGCTCATTTGGAAAAAACAGGTGATATTGATTATTTTGTAAAAATGGGCGCGTTTTCCACCCCCGGACTGGTGATTGAGGGAAAATTAATTTCATCGGGGCAGGTTTTAAGTGAAGAAAAAATTGTCGAGATATTGACGATAAAAAAAAATAACGAGGATTAGATTAAATTCACAAGGAGTGCAAATTCCATGGGCGCGGTGACAAACGTTTTTTTAATTACAGGATTTCTGGGAAGCGGCAAAACCACCTTTCTTAACCGGATCATTAAAACCTTTCCTGAAGATCAGAAACTCATGATTCTGATGAATGAGTTTGGTGAAATCGGGCTGGATGGCAGCCTCATTGAAGGGGATGAGTTTGACATCCTTGAAATCAGCAAGGGCTCAATTTTTTGTGTCTG
>PIVS01000626.1 GCA_003353855.1 Desulfobacteraceae bacterium | reverse complement strand
TTTCAGACGGAAATCTATTTGAAAAACATGCTTGGAAAAGGAGGAAAAGGGCATCTGCCGCCAGGCCACATTCCAGGCCGTTCGCATCCTCTGCTGCTTAAATATATGGTCCAGCCGGTAATTGCCCAAGGCCGATGGGCCATTCAATCCTCTATCTCCGTTCGTAACGCCCACCCCTTTATAGACGAGAAAAAAAAAAGGGCAGTGGTGTTAAATGGTCAATTCAGCTCTGATATTGAATCAAGGATCAAGGCGTACCTCACCCAGGTGGCAAAGATCAAGCTGAGAAGCAATAATTCAACTGAATTATTTGTTATGCTCTGGGGATATTATTTTGATACCGCGAATACGGCAAGCCAACGGTACAAGGTAATTGAAAAACAACACCATCTTGGACTTGAGGATGTATCCGTGTGCAGCCAGTCCATTGATTATGAAATTTTCAAAAGCCTTAACAACAAGAGTATACATGATATTGAGGAACTGTCATTTATACAGGCAATGGAAGCTATGATAAAATCAGGCGGGCAGTTTTCCGTTTGCGGGATCAGCATGGTCGCAACTGACCGCCTCTTTATTGCCGCCCATAAACGGCCGCTATATGTTGTAAAACGACCGGACACATCGGATTTCATGGTGGTTTCGGATATCAATGCAGCCCTTGGGCTTTTTCCACAGATTCTGATCCGCTCCGCGAGTATTAAACTTCAGAAACTGATGAAGGACTACTCAAAAAAATCATTAATCGTGGAGCCCGGTTTTTTTTTTGATGATGATTCCAACACACGGGAATCCTGGTTCAGGCGGGAGAAAATGTCCATTTTGGCACCGTTTCTGGTTGATATTTATGCCCTTGACCAGGAACGGATATTTGCCAAAATCCAAACAAAAGCCGGGACAGATAATGTCTTGCGGAAACTTGAAATCCGGGATTTTTCAGGAAAGATCAGAACCGATATCCAGCCTGAACAGACCTACCTGTCCCCCATTACCTTTAAAAAGGATTTCGGAAAAACCTTTTACGAGGAACATCTGTTCGAAATACCCGGCTTAATCACAGATGTATTGAACCGGTATACCTGCCCGGACCGTCATATACCAACGCTTGATATCAAAAAACGCCTGCTGGAAAGGCGATTCGGAGCCAAACTTGCTTCATTGAACCGGATCATCCTTGTCAGCACCGGATTCAGCTACCTTCTTGCAGAAATTGTTGAAAAAACCATGGAGCAGTTTCTTACCGGGATCAACATCATTGTCGCCACTCCCCTGGATTTTGATATAGTTGAAAATTCCATTAATCCGGACAGGGACCTGGTGGTCATGATCTCATGGTCCGGCACCACCTCGGATATGATTGATTTTGCATCCGGGCTCCTCAAAAAAAATATTCTCATGGTGGGGATTACGGAAAAACCGTTTTCAGACATGGCCCTTATTATCAGGAAAAGCGCAGGGATTATTCCGGTTTTCAGTGGAGAAGAGGTGACTGTGGCAGCACTTAAAAGTGCTATATGCATGCTGCTTACTTTGGATATTTTCTGCCTTTATATCTGCGGTTTAACCTCGGAAACACAAGAAAAAGTAGCTGGGCTTGTGTCAGAAATGGGAAAAATCTCTGAAAAAATTAATACCTTGTTATGTGATGAGAAAGTGATTGAATTCTGCAAAGAGGTAACAATACAGACCCCAAACGCCAATCTCCACTATATCATAGATGCCTTCCATGATATCGGATCTGCAAAAATGGGAGCTTTAAACCTTGAATTGAATGCCTGGACTTCCATGGGAAATGCCATTGACTATTCTGAACTGGACGAATTTATTCAAATGCCCCTGGCTGACGATGACCTGCTTCTTGTAAATGCCACCAATACCCGGCGCCTGGATGAAGGGGTTAATTTCATGGATACGCTTCATAAAGCCGGGAAACGTTTTTTTGCCGTAAGCACCAAAAACAGGGAAAAAAAGGAAATTGAAAAATATGCCGAAAAGGCAGTATTCCTGCCCAAATTGCCCGATTCTTTCCAGCCTTTTATTGACCTTCCTTTCATGTTTTTATTTGGATTTTATTTTGGCCTGGCCCGGGGCAGGCTTTCCGACCAAATGCCGAGAAATATGGCCAAATCGGTTACTGCCGGCAGGGCAAAAGGCATTAATGACAGGTCTGTTTCAGATATTTTAGATGACATAGATATAAAAAATAAGGTTTTCACAGGTTTGCCAGACTATTTGCTGTCACAGGAAAACACACCTTGCTGGGTCAGCCTGGCCAGTAATGACATGGAAAAGAAATATTACTCGGATTTAATAAAACTATGTGCTGCTTTTCATGACCCAGACCCCTTTTCAACCCTGTTTTCCACCCCACACCAAGACTGTATGGAAGCAGTATCAACATTGATATTTAAACATCTGGAAGAAGACGGATTCATCATCTTTGTGCCCCTGGATAAGAAGGCTGAAGCAGGATGCCGGAATTTTATCCGGTTGTGGGAGCTGTTTTTTAATACCCCGCTGCAAGTGGAATTCCCGGAAAAATTAAAAGGGGTCAATACAGAGGACAGCCTGGTGGTGGCAGTGGCATCGGAGCCCCCGGATAAAGAAAAATTGTCAGCCGTGTCCCAGTATTCCCATAAAAATTTACTCTTGATTGGTCCTGAAAAAGAGGGAAAGGCATACCAGGCATTTTCAGACTCTTTTGGCAC
>PIVS01001150.1 GCA_003353855.1 Desulfobacteraceae bacterium | reverse complement strand
GACGAATCATACCACAAGACAACATTAGGTAGGACCCTCAACAGGTGGGGATTTGAGTTCGGAAAGGGAACTCGATCTCAGCACCTAAAAGAAAAGGATCATGTAATTGCCGCAAGGCAGCGCTACTTGCGCAAGATGAGAAACAACAGATCTTCTGGAGTTTCCTTTGAAACAAAACGCCCTGAAGTTTATTTAGATGAGTCGTATGTTAATAAAAATCATAGTAATGACTTTATATGGTATTATGGCGAGGATGGCCCCTGGGTACAAAAGCCCACAGGTAAAGGAGAGCGCCTCATAATAATGAATGCAATCACTAAAAACGGTTGGGTTCCCGGAGCTAAACTAGTATTCAAAAGCACTAGAAAGACAGGAGATTATCACGGCCAAATGAATTGGGATTTGTTTAAAAAATGGTTTACAGAAATGCTCCTTCCAAATATCCCAGAAAAGTCATTGATAATCATGGATAATGCCTCATACCACAATCTTCTTTCAGAACATTCCCCACCAACACCCCAGAGTTCTAAGAAGAAAATAAAGGACTGGTTGGAGCAAAATAAAATTTTTTGCCAGAATGATTGTTTAAAGCCGGAACTGGTTGAAATTTTAAGAAAGTTGGCTCCTGAACCGATCTATGCAATTGATGAGATCGC
>PIVS01000129.1 GCA_003353855.1 Desulfobacteraceae bacterium | reverse complement strand
TCGTTCCAGTCCTTAATGCCCCGTCTTTCGATCAGGTCGTCGATTTCATCAATGAATATGACCGTGTTATTGAGCTGCACCAAATTTTCAAAGATCTCGTTGATTCGGTCGACAATGAGTCCCTCTTTGGCCGAAAAAAAGTCGCCAGGGGTCAGTTCCAGAAACCGTCAGCCAAGGCGTTCGGCAATGGCCCAGGCATAGGAGGTTTTCCCGGTCCCGGGTAACCCGAAAAGGATGGCCGAGGTCGCCGCATTCTCACCGGCAAAGGTTTCGTCCATGAGCAGCAGTTTGGATTTCAGGGCAAAGCTGTCCAATAGATGCTGCCATTCCAGATCCGCCACAAGCGAATCCAATCGCGTATCAAAATCTTTGGCCAGCCATAGGTTATTCAGGTAATTGTGGAATTTTATAAGAGTGGTGATTCGGGCAAGCCGGCCAGGTTTTACCCCTCTTTCAAAAATAGTGGCACAGGTGTGGGTGTCCGGATCACACCCCATGGACTCAGTTTCGCCGGGCCCGAAATCACCGTTGCTTCCTTTGATGATAAATTCGGCGTGTCGATGAAGATCCCCTTTTAAATTAAAGGTGTCTTCCAGATTGTCGGGGTCGGCATTCTCCATTCTGCTGTAACCCGATAGAATATCCAGGCAAAGAGCCGTGGAAAAAATACCGACGTTCCGGATGCCTTCGACCCCGACGGCATTCTGGGCCTTGAACCGGGGATAGGTGTTTCCACACCATATGAAATTATCCATGTAGGATGCCAGGATCTGGCTGGCATTTTCCAGTTTGAACTTCTTTACCTTCTGTTTAAAGAATACCAGTTCCTGCAAGGTTTGAGGGGTATTCCTCCAGGTGAGTTCCGACTCATAATGCGCATCCATGGCAGGCTCATGGTTCAACCTGTTTGTATATCCGCTTCAGGCTTGTTTTTTGTTTTGCATAACGTACAACTAATAGCACATGCAAGAATTGAGTAATAATGCGGTGCTGGACGCAGTCAGCACCTCATCCGTGGCGGCATTCAGCCGCCGTGAATGTTAAGTTCACAAGCTTGTCTGAGTGCAACACCAGAATCTACGGTGAAACCCGTAGCATTCTATTGTTGAGATAAATCTAAAATTGATTTCAGCTTTTCAGTTGCTGCAATTCTCTTTTTGGGTTCCATTCTTAATATATTTTCAACTTTCCATTTGATGGCTGGTAGATTTTCAAGCCCTGAAATTGAAAGCAAATTGAAATCAGGTATTCCCATTTTAACAGACAGCAGAAATTTACGTTCATTCCTTGAAAGTTTGGAGAAAGCAACTCTGACATGGGTCGATTGTAACTGGCAAGGTATACGACAAACGCTTGACTGATTTCTTCATTCAGGCCTCCTGCCTTCGAAAGGAGCTTGATATCAAATAAATCTCGAGGATGCTGACGATCCAAAGCAGCACATATCTTTCCGCCATAAAGATCTGCAAAAGAAAAGTACCGGAATTTCCATTTCCATCTTGAAAACATCTTCGGCATTTTTGCATAATGGTTTTGAAATCAGAGGATAACAGCTTCCCCCTCAATATTAAATTCGCTCTATTTTAACCAAGTTGCCTTGGCTTTTGATAATCAGCGTCAGCCGTAAAATTTATGGGACAGCCAGAACTGCACAGTTGCAAAGATCATCGCTTTCAAAAGCTGTCATATCACCTGCTTTCAATCCCGGGACAGGAAACAGCCGAACGGTTAAAGGCTTGTTTAAACGGTATGCCATTGTGCCGGTATCTCTCATGAGTGCACAAATTTTATCCATGGGTGTATCACCTGGTATTGGCACCGTATCCAGGCCAATTCCACAAACCGAGCTATAGGTTAATAGGGAACGGATATCAAAATTTGAGCAGGTTCCTTGGGCAAGCCCTGTATCTTCTGTTAGAGCAAGCATGAGCCCGGAAAAACCAACCAGTTCGACACCTTTAATAGATTTAAAAACTTTTGTTAATAATGATGATGCTTCAACCGTGCCGGATGATCCAAAATACTCAACCCCCATTTGTTCATAGACCTTGACCATACTCGCGCAATTTTTAGAAGGCGCTGCTGAACTGTCAAAGCCAGAGAAAGTGAACGCCTTATCAATATTTGCCAGGTCAATTATATTTTTGATTGTTGATATATGATATTGAAGCGCGTTGCTCATAACATCATAGTATCCCTTAAATAAGACATTATGATTATGGGAATCAATGCTTTGGTTAAAATCCTTAAGTACGTTGACAAACAAATCTGGTGTTTCAAGACCAATGACAAATCGGTTCCCAAGTTCTTTTCTGTGATAACTTGCCGGGAAGTAAGGTATCAGAGGATCGCAATTGAAATTTACAGTGAAGTTAAAGTTCCCCTCTCCTCTTGGCGTAATTTTACTAATTTTTACAACGGCTTCAGATGCCTGCTCAATTAATTGGTTGTTAAGAACACCATAATCATCTAAATTGACATTCACGCATACGTTGCATAGATCCCCAAATTCCTTGACCAATTCAGGTAACATCTCAATTTCTCTCTTGGTCCTGGCTTCTCCAATAGCAAAGCGAATTCGGATTCCAGACATATCCGAAGAATCTAATAAATTGCTCAGATAGGCCAAGTCTTTTCTTGCGCTCTCTATGTTTTTTGTATTCAGATACTCACCAAACGGATTGGTGACAATCCTGACAGACTGAACTATATAATCATTTTTATTGAATTCTTTTGATAAGTCCGAACAAAAGTGAGATGCTTTAAGGACTTCTTTTTTCCAGCTTTCTTTGCCCTTATCCAATGATAAAAAAGTGGTTATTGTTCTAATTCTACAAAGATCTTTGTTTTTATAACTCAATTTAATTGTCCCCTTCTGAAAAATCCAAAACTCAGCCCTTCTCACAAAGGGCTTTAAAGTTGATCATCTGCCTGCGCATCATGACAAGATCACCAAGAGGCAGGATAAATTGCCGCAATACGCCTGGAATCCCTTTGGGATAGTTGACAAGGATTTTAACCAAAAGTCTGCAGGCCTGATGCTTTTGCCGGATAATCTGATAACTGATAATCGTATCCCCGAAAATCTTTGGAATCCTTTTATTCAGCCGGAATGTCAGGTGTTTGTTGGGTTCAAAATCGATCAAATCAAAAATAAACATTATTTTTTGACCAATTTCAAGCTGGTCCACCCCTGGTATTAAGGTTTGAGGACTTTTCCGGCCAAAATTGTCGATCCAATCATAACTGTACGGCGCAACCCTCATCTGGCAAATCCATTGAAAAATAATTTCAGGCTCAGCATGGATGGTTGCGTAAAAACAACAGCATGATACCGGCAGTCCCTAAAACACAGGCGCTCAGAAAATACCATGAATATCGCCAGCCATCTGTTCCATATGAAGCGAGAATACTCTGTTGGAATCTGCGTTGTCCGCCGTCCAGGCGCCCAAGGGCCAACAGAGCCTGGTCAAATTTTTCCCTGAGTTCGGATGACCATTCAATGGGAGGTGCCGGTGGCAACGGGGCTGGAACGAATGCTTGGGAAGACAGTGGCTCTGTCAAGGCAGAGTAACACAAAAGCACGGGGCGACGTACAGAAATCGAGTTAGGCGTGCATTTGCGGGACCAGCCTGCAACACAAGGTTAAGTCCTCTATCCATTATAGGCAGTGTCCGTATACTCGGCGCTTACGTGCTGAAAGAGGTGTGTTTACCACGGGAGGCCTCATTCCGGCAAAGGCCCGAATGGTGCCCGGACTGAATAGTACGGGTAAATGGTTGTGGTTATTAGGGATGAATTCTTATTTGCATATTGCAGCAGTCGCTGAAATGTCAATAGTGTATGAATTCTGAAAACCCGGTAAAATCAGAGGGATCACTCACGTCTGATTTTGTCTTTACCAGCCGAACCGCCGTATACGCGATCCGTATGTACGGTGCTGTGGGAGGGGCGCTTAGTAATGGGCGTCCCTATCTCTATGGGACATTTTCTCTTATACAATCACTTTTTCATAATCATACCGTTTTACGGGTTTTTACAAATTCAGGCCTTTCAATGATATGCTTATTGATAATATCATCAATATCATCAATGTCATCACCAAACATTCGCAAACAATAAGTAGGGTCAATACTTCTTATTTCGTCATAGAAACTAATTGCTTTTGCTATATCAAGTTTCCAGAATGTACATTGCTCGAAAAGTGGACTATTGTTTTTATCACCATATATTACCGGGTCAGCATAGCACCCTCCGCCGCACAAATATCTTGCCCAGCAGTTACTACATCCGCGGCGATTATCGACAGGGGCGGCTTCGTAGCGTCGATATTGTTCGCGGCTCTTATCATCAATTCCATTTTCGACGTCACCAAAACAATATTTCTCAATACCTAAATGACGAAAACAAGGATAAACTTTTCCATCTGATGCTACGCCTAAATAACTACCACTTACTCCACAAAAGCGATTAATAGGAGCAGGGAGCATTAAACGGCGAATAATTTTACTAATCGGCTGGAATTCCATCGGTTTCTGACCCTGGGAGAGAATAGTAAAAATTTGGTTACATATATATTTAAGATCCGTTTTGTATTCGGATGCTTCATGGGAGGTCATTGCTAACCCACTATCCTTCTTACTTCCAACCTTTACTGTGTGTATGTGTTGAATGCCTAAACTTTTTGCCCAATCCCAGATTGTTCTTAATCGAGTACCTGAACAAATAACGCTATTAACAGTAACGCGATCCCCCATCAAGGAAAGAATTTCTTTTAGTCCCCGTTCGACTCGATCATAAGATGCACTTCCATCCTTTAATGCACGATATGTATTATGAATGCTTGGAGGTCCGTCACAACTTACTCGAACGTTAAAAGGATGTTCGGCCAGGTATTCAGCAATTTCCTTGTTAACAAGGGTTCCGTTAGTAGTAAGCTCAAATGCAAGGTCAATTCCTTTATTTTCAGCCATTCGGGTTGCTAAATCAACCAGTCCCTTTAGCTTATTAAATTCTATCAGTGGCTCACCTGAGCCAAAATGTATTGAAAGAGTATTAGAGCCCTCACATTTTTCGAATACAAAATCCAATGTTTTTTTAATGAGTTCATCACTCATATTTCCAATTCTTGAAAATATCGGTTTTTCAAAGCAATACTTACAATCCATGTTACAGTTTCCAGAGAGGTCAATCGAAATATCTGTTAGTGAAGGGAGAATAAATGTTTGCTCAGGGTAACATTTTGATATACAATTATTTGTTATCAGGTCAGTTTCTTTTAACCAAGATATTAATTCCGCTGACGCCTTATTAGGCTCTGAAACTGACATTATCAACTTTTGAATACTTTCTGGCGGCCTCAGTATAAAAGTTCGTTCAGAATCATAGACTAAAACCCTGTCTTCCTCGGTAATTAAACGATAAGCTGTTCGAGATCGATAGCCATTTGTTAATCCTGTCATAGAGGGAAGTTCAGTAATAGTCTGCATTTTTATCTCGATCTCCACAATTCAGCAGCTGGTTCATTTGGACTCAATTCATCTGGATCATTTAATTCACCATCCATCCATTTTGTAATCTTGGGGGACACGAGTGATAGCAATTGTAATGGGTCATTTTTAGAAAAGTGATGAAATACCTGTATGGCGGCTTCACTTTCCGCTCGTAGAATGTCACATTTCTCATGACCGAAACGATCCACCATTGCGGAACATCCTCCTCCACAAAGCGATCTATTCCAACATTTTTTACATTCTTCCTGCCCTGCGGCGCTGAATTTTTTTCTAAAGTCTGCGATCGCCTGACTTTCAATGCCATTCTCAATATGCCCAAGTTTTGAATTCTCTCGACCAACATGTAGAGCACAAGGGTATAGCTCTCCATTAGCAGCTACTCCAAACATACGCTCACCAGCTGGACAGAAGAAATCCCTTCTTTTTCCAACTAACATCTGTAGTATTTTGGATGAGAGGCGGTAATCTAGAGGCTTTTGGTGTTTATTAATATTATCAATGTAATGATCAACTAATCCCTTAATGTCTTTAATATAGTCTTCTTCTCCAGTGTCACATAAAGCTGAGGGATTTACTTCATCTACTCGAGCACGTTCGGCTTTACATTGGTTTGCCCCTTGCTCTGATAGTTTTTCAATCGCAGTGGACAGACAATTGTTGTTGCCAATTACAGATGATAAAATCAAATGAATTCCAGATCTTTCTTTTAGTAGAGCAAGATTATATGAAACGTCTTTAAAACTTCCAGAGCCATCTCTATAAGGACGGGCGGAATCATGTTTTTCTTGATCTGTATCAAATGAATAATAAACTGTAAAATGATGCTTATCAAAAAACTCAGCGATTTCAGGTGTGACTAAAGTTCCATTAGTGGTGATATGAAAATCAGCTGAGGTTTTGGTCGATTCAGCTTTCTGTATTGCGTGTTCAACAATAATTTTTATGGCGTCCAAATTTAATAAAGGTTCGCCACCATAAAAATGGTAGCCATAAATACTGAATCCTGGAAATTGTTTATAAATATTATCTACCAAATGTTCGGAATCACTCTTTGACATTCTTGCAATTGGTTTGGCAAGGTAATCAAAATGTCCGTGATTAACATAACAATAATTGCAAGAAAGATTGCAACGTTGAGCTACATTTATCATAAAAACGATATGTTTTGACGTGGTAGGTAACGGTGCTATCTCGTTAATGTGTTCCTCAAAATGCAACAATCCCTTTTTTATCAATGTTTGCATTCGAGGTGTAATTTCTTTCTCATCCGTATATGACAGTTTTTTTAATAAACTCCCTACTGATATAGGGGACAAAGCCAGTTTCAATATTTTCAAATCTAAATCAGTGCAGCTAACAACCTCTAAGTTGTGAACATTGAAGAGTATATTTGTTGTGCCATGATTGATGAAATGATAATCCGAAGACTGTACCTGACTATCATTGTCTAATAATTCTTTCATTAATCAGTACCTTATGCGTAGAGGGGGGGATTCCCCCTCTACGTTTCATAGATGACTACTTAAAGTAATCGTTACTTGAATGGTGGTTATGCCAATCCACCGCAGCCACCGCCACCACCACATAAAATATCGCCAGCCATAGCGCTTACAATATCATCCATGGCGGGTAACATTTTTCTAATCCTTGACAACGCCGCAACATCATTTTCGTTAAGCACTTTAACTTCAAAGACTTCTTCAGGGGTTGCGAATAACTTTTGGCGAAACTCGGGGTCTATTATTGCGCGCGCAATAATCTGCTTTCGTTTATCATCTTGATACATAAGTAATCTCCCAATTAATTGTTTTTAACAGAAATGCAATCTAACTTATATGTTTTCGATGAACCACCTCCTTTTCTTTGCAGCCTTTATAAATTTAACAATTCTACCTTACGCCAGGGATGAGTAGCACAAAAACTTTACGAAACCTAACTTGACGGACCTTAAATTCAAACCCAAAATGCCGAGTGGTTGAGGTTAATTTGATGGCTTTGTTAGTGCTTGTTCAATACCAATCAAATTATCAGCGTTTTTAATAAGCTCAGCACTGTATTCGGTTGTTATTTCCAAAGAAAACCTCTCTTTAGATAAAACTTTATATAACTCTAGTTTTGTTATCGCGTTACCTGCACTAAAAAAAACTTTCACCGTATTCAAATAGTCAATAGCATGCTTAACTGTAACGTCATAGTTTGTTCGAAGCCTTTCTAAGGCTGTTAGAGATTTTTGAAATACAGTCACATCAAATTCATTAATTTTTCTGTATATAGGTAGATTACTTTCCCAAACTTCCCTTTTCACTGTATACCTTGAGCCACTTTCATCTTGAAGAGATCTTAGAACACTTAAAGTATTATCTATCGTTAGATTAACCTGCTTTCCAGCAGCATTAAACCTATAGAGTTGTAGTTCGTTATTAATCAAACCAGTTAAAATTAACTGCTCAAAAGAGGTATCGACCATGCTTTGAACACTTACTGACGGGTTTAGCTCAATATTTTCATAAGGGAATAGAACTTCAAATATTTCAATACCATCCGTTCTCAATATTTCAGATACGATTTTTTGCTTGTCTAAAATATTCAGCATATTTTTGGACAGTTCACTTGTAGTTATTAGATTATGCTTAAGCTCGCCTTTAAGCATTTGAAAAGCAGTGTTTTGCTCAGCATGATTTAACTCTTTGTACTTTAAGCCAAATCCTAATCCTATAACCAACAACCCAATAACAAATCCATACAGTAACAATTGCTTGAGTATTATGAATCCCTGTTGAGGAGGAAGTTCTGGGATTACCTTATGTTGAACAAGGTATCGACTAAATGTAAAACCTAGAAAAACAACGAATCCGATTAAAACTAAAGGGTCTTTGAGATAAGGTGCTATTGTTGAAAAATCCATTTTCTTTCCTTTATACGTAAAAGAAGCCCTGACATGAAAATCACCGGCATCGCCCGGTGCAATTTTTTTGTGTACGCCCGGCATGGGCATGAACGTATGGGGTGCAAGTCCCCTATACGTGAATCCTGTTGATGCATATAGCATTAGCAGAAGTATTAGCCGAAAATTACTGATTTTAATGCATTTTCAGATAAAAAATCTCATTCCAACTTACCAGAAGATTCCAACCATAAAGGTAAGCCAAATCGAAAATTTTGGTGGGATTTTAAGCCATCAAAGGCGACACTCTACACCCACCAACCTCAACCGATTTTTTCCATAATATCTTTCGGCCGGGGTTTGCCCGTTAAAACTCTGGTGAGGTCGTTCATGGTTGTAAAAATCAAAGTATTTTTTCAGGGACTTGCGCAGCTGCTCAACGGATTGAAATTCGTTTACGTAAATTTCTTCATACTTAACACTGCGCCATAGCCGTTGGATGAAAATATTGTCGATATACCGACCTTTCCCATCCATACTGATTTTAATGTCTTTATCTTTCAATACTTTTGTAAACTCGTGACTTGTGTATTGAGATCCTTGATCCGTGTTGAATATACAGGGTGTTCCATGACATCGCAGTGCCCTTTCCAGAGAGGATATACAAAATTCATTGTCCATGGTTATTGATATCTCCCAGGAGAGGACATAACGACTATGCCAGTCCATGACCGCCGTCAAATAAACGAAGCCACCAGAAAGTGGAATATATGTTATATCCGTACACCACACCTGATTTGATCTGGTTACATCAAAATTTTTTTTTCCACCGATTTACAAGACTTGTATGAATACCGAACTCAGATGCAATTTCATTGACAGTTTGATTTCCTTTTATAGCTGCTAACGCGACCTTGCTTTTTAATTCTTTACTGTAGTTTTTCCGTTTCAAGATGAACCCCTTTCCGGTTTCTGGACGGTTATATTTTATCTTAACCTATTGTCCAGTTTTCGGGCTCCACGATACAATTCAATTGGACCACCGGGTGTGAGATCCTTGTTCTGCAAGCCGGAATAGTCTGAAGAATATCTTACACATCTGAAAACATTGTTATTTTCCGCTACTGTGCCTTGCCTCATCGGGCCAAAGTCATTTACCGGATTTATGTATTCCCAAACAATATCTTTATTTTCATCAATTTCAAAAAAACGTCCGCCTACACCTTCACATATTAAGGTGTTGCCATTTTTCAGGCGATGAACCCCTGAAATGATAGAAGAGTAAAAGTCGGTAGGGTTAGGAGCCATATATGTCCAGTCAAAATCCACAGGATCATAGGCAGAACCGTTATAGCTGTAATATCCATATGAATCAACAGGAAGGCCAACAATATTAATTGTTGAATAATCCTGGTTCTGCAAATCACCGGCCTGATTGTTAAATAGTAATATCTTTCCTCCGCCAGGATATGAATCAGGAATCCAGTGAGTATGATGTTGCAGGAACAGTTTTTGATCATATGCAGTAGGCTGGTCATATGCCTGTGGATTCCCCCACCTATATAATAAATCACCGCCTTGATCGTATGTTCCGCCAACTGAATCTGCAGCTTCAATGGTGGATGTAGAATGATCAATTATCCAAAATTCACTAAAGTTGTGTACACTTAATATTATTTGGTCGAATTTCGCATTATAATCCACCCCATTGATATGCAGCCAATCAGAAGTATTATGACTAAGAAAATTTATGTCTATTCTTTCTGGTTTTAGAGAAACAGTTCCATAATTATCTTTAGATGTATCTGTATCCTGTATTAAATGATCCCAAACTTTCCAAGACCACACAACTGTTCCGCCTCCCGAGATTAAATCCGGCTGCACTTCAATTATTTGCTCTGATTTTATTTCAGAAAGAGGTGTGAAGCTGCCAGCCTGGTTAACTTCAGCCTGAGATCTTACATCTGATACTATAAATAAGATATTACCGTTAGGCAGCAATTCTACATCGTGATGTTGTTTACCTAACTCCGGGTTTATAGCATAATCCCAAATGACATTTCCTTCCCAATCAATCATTTCAACAATTCCACTTCCGCCTGAAGGTCCGGGTACTTTACCTGTCCTAAGCAATACGCCATTTTTCATTAAATAACAGGAAAGACCAGGTAGATAATTACTATGCCAACTATGAACTTTTTTACCATTATTATTTATCAGATATGTTGTTTCACTTTTTATCGGGGCAAATAATGTGTATCCGTCAAATGATTTCTGAGAGTTTATAAATAAGCCAACGGTTTGTTGTGCATATGCGTTTAATGATAGGATAGAGAGTAGTATAGTAAAAAAATATACTTTTTTGATGGACCATTTGTTTGAAATTTCAATTTTTAACATTATTTTTCATCCTTGATAATTATGATTTAATTTTCTGGTCGTCCCAGCGTGGGCTTTGTCCACAACCCAACATTTTTTTGGACTATTCATGACTCTGCCAATTTTTTGAAAAATCGGACTAAATCAACAGAGTCATGAATCACCTTCCATTTTACAATTATGATTGTCACATAAATCACAATAACAAGAAAGGTAAAATAGGCAATTATTATCTGAGTGTTTTGCGAACATTATTCTGTCTGAGGATCTTAAGACCCATAACGACACCCTTCACCCGCCGGCGCTAAACACGAAAACGGTTGAAAAGACATTATAATTAGTGCCTGACCGAAACACCTGAAGCCCCCTTGTGGCAATTGTTTAACATGATTTTTAAATGTTAAAAAAATGAAGTTTTACTAATTTTTAACTTCTATTTTGCGATCTAAAATGTTA
>PIVS01001149.1 GCA_003353855.1 Desulfobacteraceae bacterium | reverse complement strand
GTGTCAATGGTTTTGGACCAGATTTCAAGTTTTTTTTCATTATTAACGGTGTCTCATTGATTCTTGGTTACAATTGCACCGTAACTATCTCATAATATTAAACAAAAATCTAGTTTTTTATAAGTTATTGATATTTAAGAGATTTCGATCATTTAATTGAATTTTTATTCCTAAGGCTATTCAAATAAGAACATATAGTCAACTCCTCTTTTATAGAGTTTAAAACTATTGTATTCTGTCTGATCTATGATAAAAACTTAAACCTATGGTAAAAACAGAAAAAACAGACTGGATTGTTTATTTGTTGAGATGTTCAGACAATTCTTTGTATTGTGGGGTTACAAACAACCTTGATAATCGAATCGAAAAACATAATCAAGGTACTGCATCAAAATATACCAGAGCAAGGTTACCTGTTAAACTTGCAGCAATTAAAAAAGACCTGACAAAAAGCCAAGCCTTCAAATTAGAGTATCGTTTAAAAAGAATGCCTGCAAAAAAGAAGGTTGCTTTTTTAACTGAACACTGATACAGGTTTGCACCTGTCAATAGAAAATAACATATCCCGGCCTCTTTTTTTTAATGTCAAATTCAAGAAGATCTTACTCCTTTTAAAATTTTATTGACGGGGACGGTGTCATCAATTAACGACGGTTGA
>PIVS01001148.1 GCA_003353855.1 Desulfobacteraceae bacterium | reverse complement strand
TACAACGGGTATATTAACTCCATGATATATGTCACCATGAACATGGTCATTTCACTTCTCACTGCATTGCCTGCGGCCTATGCCTTTTCACGGTACAAGTTTATCGGAGACAAACAAATCTTCTTCTGGCTTCTGACCAACCGCATGTCGCCAGCAGCCGTTTTTCTGCTTCCCTTTTTTCAGCTGTATTCTACCTTCGGCCTGATTGACACCCATCTTGCAGTTGCCCTTGCCCATTGCCTGTTTAACGTTCCTCTGGCTGTCTGGATACTGGAAGGGTTTATGTCCGGGGTCCCCAGGGAGATTGATGAAACAGCTTTTATTGACGGATATAAATTTCCGCGGTTCTTTTTAACCATCTTTATTCCCCTGATACGATCCGGTATTGGCGTTACCGCATTTTTCTGCTTCATGTTTTCCTGGGTGGAACTCTTGCTTGCCAGAACCTTGACCACAACCGCTGCCAAACCCATTGCCGCAACCATGACCCGTACTGTAAGCGCATCCGGACTTGACTGGGGGCTTCTTGCCGCAGCAGGAATCCTGACCATTGTTCCAGGGGCACTTGTGATCTGGTTTGTGCGAAATAACCTGGCCAAGGGTTTTGCCATGGGACGTGTATAATTAAAGGAGTGACCATGAATTTAGAATGGATGGCG
>PIVS01000128.1 GCA_003353855.1 Desulfobacteraceae bacterium | reverse complement strand
CAGCCAAATCCCATGAGCATGGGAATAAAAGATTTCCCATGGAGCCCGGCCGTATGCATGACCCGATCCATTAGAAAGGCAGCCCGGGCCATATACCCGGTATCTTCGAACAAGGCAATACAGAAAAACAAAATTAAAATATTGGGTAAAAAGACAACCACGCTGCCGATACCGGCAATGATCCCATCCAGGAGAAGAGATTTGAACAGGGAGGGGGCCATCACCCCGTCAAGCCCGGTTGACAAAAAGCCCACCCCGGCCTCAATCCAACCCATGGGGTATGCCCCCAGGGTAAAGGTCAGTTGAAACATGGCCCAGATAAAAAAGATAAAAACCGGAATACCAAAAAACCGATTCGTTAGCACCAGATCAATATTCCGGGACATATCAATTCGCTTTATGGCCAGATTGGTAACGGTTTCTTTTACAATCCCCGCGATCACCCCATACCGATCATCGGTTAAAACGATCTCAAAATCATCCTGGAATAAATTATAAATCCGGCTGCGGCAAGAGGCCGCCTGTACCAGAACATCTGCCTCTTTTTCCAGGAGCAAAGCGGAAATCTCCTCCTTGACTATTTTATCATCCTCAAGGATTTTGATGGCTTTCCAGCGAATCAAGACATCATCGTCTTCTATTTCAGCATGCTTAAGTGCGGATTCGATCTTTGAAATACACCCTTCGATTTCACTGCTATACCGGATCGTTCTAAATTTTTTTTGCCGATTAAATGATTTTACTTCCTGTATGGCGGCTTCAATCAGGATGTTTGTTCCCTTATTTTTGTTCCCAATGGTAAAGACCACGGGCAG
Source organism: Desulfobacteraceae bacterium (assembly GCA_003353855.1). Taxonomy (GTDB): domain Bacteria; phylum Desulfobacterota; class Desulfobacteria; order Desulfobacterales; family Desulfobacteraceae; genus NBML01. The sequence goes on along the minus strand of PIVS01000128.1, from coordinate 10,474 downwards.
GCCCAGCAAAACCGATAATTTTTTTTCATCAATTTTGATGCCCTTGGCTTCTGCCATGTCTGCCATATTCAAAACAAAAAGGGCCGGCCGGCCAAGTTCCCTGATCTGGAGTGCCAGGAAAAGGCTTCTTTCAAGATTGGAGGCGTCAATGATATTGATGACAATATCCGGGGCTTCATCAATAATAAAATCCCTGGCCGTAATCTCCTCTATGGAAAAAGGAGTCAGGCTGTAGGTTCCGGGAAGATCAACCACCTTAAGGTCATACTCCCCGTGGTGCAGGCGGCCTTCTTTTTTTTCAACTGTTACCCCGGGCCAGTTGCCGACTTTCTGCCTGGCGCCGGTCAGATTGTTAAAAATGGTGGTTTTACCACAATTGGGATTTCCTGCCAGGGCTATGGTTAGATTCTGTTTCATTTTTATCTTTTTTTGGATATAATATTTTCGACCATAATATTGGCCGCCTCCTCAACCCGGAGGGAAATATGGTATCCCTTGACAACCAGCTCAAGGGGGTCTTTTAAGGGCGCATATTTTTCCACATATATGGTGGTTCCTCTGTTAATTCCCATCTCAAGGAGTCTGCGCCGCAATTGATTTTCCCCGGACACCCGAACAATGGTTCCCTCCTGACCGGCTTTCATCTGACTCAAATCCATGGAAATGGTATCGCTTATATTTTCCATGCCCCTTGGCCCATGGGTTCCCAAGGTCTCTATCCTGTCAAAGGACTGAACCCATATTTTTTGGGCCATGCCGGTTCCGATAACCAGCCGGTTCTCCCCTGCGGCAATGACCACCTGCCCCCCGAATCCGTTGGAAACCACCTCGATGAGATCCCCTATTTTCAGGCCCATTGAAGAGATACGCAGCTGCATATTTTTACCGGCTTCCAATTCCTTGACAATAAGTTTCTCACCGGGCTTGGCCATGTGCAGGGGAACCCGCTTTTTTCTATTGGCCATGCACTGGGAACAAAGCCCGTATATCTCCATCTTATGCTGGAGCATATAAAAGCCATAGGCTTCAGCCACCTTTTTCTGAAGCAATTCCAAAGCTTCGTCCTTAAACTCCAGAATGGCACTACATTTGGCACAGACCATATGGTCATGGTGCACCCCGAGATGCAGGTGTTCATAGAGAATTTCATCCCCTGAATCAAAATCCACCCGGCTGGCAAAACCGAACCTGCACAGATGTTCCATGCTTGAGGTCACAAACCCGTCATCAAGATGAATGCCGTCATCTTTCAGTTGACGGGAAATATCCGTTCTTGTCACATGGTGCTCCAGCTTTAGAAAGGCCTCAAGAACCTGAAACCTTTCATCAAATCTGTCAACGCCCTGTTGTCGAAAAAGCCGTCTAAACTGCTTTTTCTCCTGCTCATGTCTATTGTCCATTTAATATATCCTATAAATTAACGCCTTAAGGTATTATAGCTACAGGCGTATGTCAAGGAATGCCATGTCCCAAAAAACCGAGGGTAGTACACACCCAATATCAGATTCAACGGGATTTTAAGCGGATCCCGTATCTTAGGTTGATTGCGAATAACCAGATCCGGTTGGCCCGATTGCTTTTATCAATCTATTGACAAAAACCTTGGATTTCAGATATATATCCATTCTTTTAATCGGATAAAATACAAAAGCACTGCAAGCAGACTGACGCCCATGACAACGATTACAACAAAACTAGACCTTGCCCGATATCTGAACACCCCTTTGTCCATTGGCAATAAAACCATCAATAATCGTATGGTTCTTGCCCCAATGGCAGGCCTGGGACACATCGCCCTTAGGGAGCTTATATCTGAGTTTGGCGGATTCGGGCTTTTATTCACCGGCATGTGCAGCGCCCGGGCAGTCCCCCAGGAAAATCCGGCTGTCTCCAATGTATTTACCTGGCGGACGGCTGAGCTCCCCTTCCTGGTCTGCCAGATTTTCGGATCCCAGCCGGAAAGCATGGCAGCGGCTGCCCGCCGTATTGAGACAGAAGGCTTTTTCGGTGTCGACCTTAACTTTGGCTGTTCAGTGGCTGCTATTTGTAAAAAGGGATGCGGGGCAGCTCTTTTAAAAACCCCGGATCTTGCCGTTGAAATTGTGGCAGCGGTCAGACAGGCTGTTTCCTGCCCTGTTTTTGTAAAATTTCGAACCGGGTGGGAGAACAATCCTCAATTTGCAGCCGACATGGCAAAAAGATTTGAAGATGCAGGTGCCGATGCCTTAACCTTCCATCCACGGGTAGCTCCTGACAGACGAAATCGCCCCCCACGGTGGGAGATCATCACACGGGTAAAAGATGCCGTCTCCATACCGGTCTTTGGCAATGGCAATCTGTTTAATATTGCCGACGGGATTAAAATGATGGACCAGACTGCCTGCCACGGGCTTTCCCTGGGAAGAATGGCCGTGGCAAGACCCTGGATTTTTGCCCATTGGTCAAAGGGGATGTTGCCGGGGGATGATATCTACCATTTCACGGCCCTTCGCCTCACCCATCTGCTGAGCCACCACTATGAGGATCGTTTTGCCGTAAAAATGTTTAAAAAATTTGCCCCATATTTTTGCGCCAATTTTAAATTTTCCCAGGCCATATTAAAAAAACTGATCAAGGCTGACACCATGGAGGGAATTCGCACAAACATAGATCTCCTATTAAAAAATTCTCCAGAAACCCTGATTACACCAAATTTAACTCTCTTTGTTTAAGATATTTAAGAATAATATTCATAAATATCTTTTAAGCTAAGAATATAATTCTTGACAACCCCTGATTTGTGCATATTATTTCCCTAAACCCAAAACCGGAGATTTGATATGGAAATATATGCCCAGACACTGAAAACCATTGCCCAAAAATTTGGTACTCCCACCTATGTCTATGACCTGGATAGGATAAAAAAACAATACCGGTTATTTCAAGAAGCTTTTCCCTGGCCAAAACTTGGAATTTTCTATGCCATGAAAGCCAATTACAACCATTCCGTCTTAACCACTTTAAAAAACCTGGGTGCCGGCATTGATGCAGTCAGTCCCGGGGATCTCCACATGGCCATTTCCTGGGGATTTGAAAAATCCAGAATTATCTATACTGCCAATAACATGAAAGACACAGAAATGGACGAGGTAGTGGGAACCGGAGTTCTGCTGAATATCGATTCCCTTTCCCGCCTTGAAAAATATGCTAAAAAATATCCCAACACCCGGATCTGTCTGAGGTTTAATCCGGATGTGGTGGACGGCGAACACGACAAGATAAAAACCGGGGGAGATTTAACAAAGTTTGGAATTCTTCTGGAAGATGTGGGCAAGGTAAAAGCCATAACCAACAAATACGGTCTAAAAGTGGTCGGGCTGCATGAACACACGGGATCGGGTCTCATAAAACCAGATTCCATTCTCAATGCCATGGAACAGATCATGTCCATAGCCACAAGGGAAAATTTCCCTGATTTAGCCTTCCTGGATTTTGGCGGCGGATTCAAAGTGGCCTACGGCCCGGATGAAGTACCGGTAAATTACAAAAAAATGGGCAGCCAGGTGGTTGAACTCTTTTCAAAATTCACCAGTACCTACGGCAGGCAGCTTGAACTAAGGTTTGAACCCGGCAAATATCTTATAGCCCAGGCAGGCCAACTCCTTGTTGAGGTCAACACCATCAAGCACAACCGGAACCGGACCATTTGCGGAACAGATTCAGGCTTTCCCCAGCTCATCCGCCCCATGTTTTACGATGCCTATCACGCCATTGAAAATATCAGCAACCCTGCAGGGGAAAACTTTATCTACGACATCTGCGGTAATATTTGTGAAACAGGCGACCTTTTTGCAAAAGACCGATCCCTCCCGGAAATACGGGAAAATGATATCCTGTCCATCCAGGATGCAGGGGCATATTGTTACGCCATGGGCGGAATATACAATCTTCGCCCCATGCCCGCGGAAGTGGTGGTGGAAAACAAAAAAATTTTTCTGTCCAGAAAACGGCTGACATCCCAGCAGCTCATTGACTTGATCCGGAGAGAAAGCATAGATATAAACCGGCCGACAATTTTGAAAAACACAAAAACAGGATAATTGATCGGGGAAAGGGGATGCCATGGATCTATCAAATTTTTATTGTATCGGCTGCCATGCGTGCTGTAGGGAGCAAGGCCATGTACGGCTAAAAAAAAATGAACCCGATGCCATTTCATCTTTTTTGGAACTGGCTGTCGAAAAATTTATTGCCCAATACACGATTTTAACAAAAAACCGGACAGGTTTATCCCTCATCGAAAAAGAGGATGGATCCTGTATTTTTCTCACAGAGACCGGCTGTAAAATCAATTTGGTAAAACCTTTGCAATGCCGGGAATTTCCCCATGGATGGAAATTCTCCGGCTTTGAAACCATCTGCGGATGGGCAAGACAAAAGAGATATCACAACCCCAGAATACTTAAGCCTTCCTCCAACTCAAAATAGGGTTTAATGTCATATTTATAACCTGGCACGCCAAAATATATGGCCAGGCTGTCGCCAACAGCCTTTAGCCCGTCTGCCAACCGGTCATTTTCCAATTCATAATAGGTAATGGAATGCATACCCTGGGTGTTGCTTGCTGAAATATAGGGTCCTTTTTTGGTAATAAACCCCGGCAAAGCCGGGGCTTTCAGATAACGGTTGGCAATCTCCCGGGTACCCTCGGGCGGATAGGTCACATTTGAAATAAGAATCATGTATTGTCTCCTTTAAATATCTTTTGGTTAGTCCTAACAATGGTCATACATAGGTCTCGTGTCAAATCTTTTTCATTGATTCAAAATATAAATAGTGTTCCATATTTTTATTGGTTCTGTCTATTTGACTTCACCCCGATCCCTCCTTAGAATGGTAGATTAACCAGAAATAATAAAGAGAAGAATCATATGCCAAAAGAACTTGATTGCCGAAAATTAGACTGCCCGGCCCCGGTGCTGCAAACAAAAAAACTTCTTGAAACCCATGCTCTGAACCAGGTCCGGATACTGGTTGACAATGATGCGGCCGTTGAAAACCTCACCCGTTTTTTAAGTTTTCACGGATTTGAAGTCTCTGTTGACTCAGATGGTATTTCCTCTGTCGTGGAAGGCATAAAAGATGCCGCAGCAAAAAAAATAGAACCAGCCTCTGCCCCGGAAAAAGCAGAGACACCGACCTCTTCCCGGAAAATAATGGTCATGATATCTGACACCCGGATCGGCAGGGGAGATGAAAAGCTGGGTGAAAAACTCATGATTAATTTTATTAAAACCCTGAAAGAAATGGGAGAAGACCTCTGGCAGCTTGTGTTTGTCAACCACGGGGTAAAATTATCCACAATTGATTCACAGGTCTTAGAAGAACTTAAGGCCCTGGAAGCCAGTCGGATCAATATTCTTGTCTGCGGTGCCTGCCTGACCCATTTGGGACTTATGAAAGAAAAAAAGGTGGGCCAGACCACCAATATGCTGGATATTGTCACGGCCATGCAATATGCTGATAAGGTTATCAATCTCTAATAGATTTTTAAATTAAAACCTTCTCTATTTATTACTGACAAAAAAATCGTCTATGACTTTTTCAGCCTTGAGCTTTTTCCCAAAGGCCGCTGCACTTGCTTTATCCGGGAATTCAGAGATCCTCACCACATACCAGGTTTTACCCCCGCCCCCCACTTTTTTAATAGTGGAGACAACCCCTTTTTTTTTCAAAACAGCAGCATACCGGTCTGCATGAATTTGTTTCAGATAGGCCGCCACTTGGATGGTAAAGGGTTTAGGAGCCTTAATTTCAATCATCCTGGGTTCTTTTGCAACATCCCCGGATTTAAATATATGGGAAATAGTATTCCCCATAAACAACAACAGGCACACAGACAAAATCCCCATACCCCCTGCCCTGAGATAAAAACCCACCCGCTCCCTTTCCCTGACATAGGCCATCGCCCGGTGGAAAAAAAGAATACAAAAGCTCAAAAAAGCGGATAGGCCCATCGTCACACCTTTCATAAATCCAGCGGCTGCGGCAAAAAAGGCCGGGGCAAAACTTAAGAAGTGTTTCTTCGGGCCAGCGGAAGGAAGAGAGGTGGAGACGACCCGGCCCCTCACAATGCTTTCAAGGGTTACAATAGATTCTCCGGGCTCTCCTAAAAGTTCATTAATTTTTCCCCTAAAAGCAGTTTTAATTTCCCGGGCCAATTCCGGGTCATCCAGAAGGGTCTTGTACACTCGTTTGGCAGAATAATCCATCCGGCCCAGATCAAGCAGCACGTCTGCCAAAAGAACCATCAGCCTTTTGTGGGTATAATGAATATCTGCAAGGGCGGTTAACACCTCCTGTTCAATCGGTCCGGCCAGCCCATCTTTTTTAAGCTGCTCAAGCCACAGGACAGCCAGGTTTTCATCTCCGGGGCTTGATTTAAGATAAACAGCCGAGGCAAGCTTAAAACTAGAATTTTCAATTCCAGAGGTAAGGGAAAACCTGGCCAGGGCTCCGGTCAAACGGATACCGATATTTTTGGAAAATAAAGGTGAAAACAAAAAAGAATTATATGTTCTGACAGCTTTGACATATGTTTTCTCTGCCCTGGAAAGAATACCGCTCCGTTCCCAGACCTCTCCCTCTTTGATCATTCCCTCTATCTGTTTTCGGCCGACAAAATCAAGGGATGCACCAATGACAGCGGATAAGAATAAAAGCAAAATTCCACCGGACATTGCCGGATGAACCCCTGGAAAAATTTTTAATACCAGGGGCATGAAATAAAAACAAACAGGACCTGCAGTAAGGGCTATAATCCAGAGTCGGAGGCTAAAATTGCCCATGAACCGAATCATGGCTTTACCTCCCCACAGATGGTCTGGCCGTTTTTCAGGGGTATCACGGAAACCTTTCCACCGGTTTCAGGCGCACATCCGGTAACAGGATCAACCTTCTCAAACCGGATATTTTTAGGAATAACAAAATCTCTTTCCGGTTCTCCCTTCATGGCATTCATCATAAAATCAGCCCAGATGGGTGCGGCTCCTCTGCCACCTGTAATCCCACCCCCTCGTCTATTTTTGAGTTGTTTTCTTTTATCAAACCCGACCCACACAGATGTGCACAAAGAAGTGGTAAACCCGGTAAACCATGCATCCCTATAATTATTAGTGGTTCCGGTTTTCCCGGCAGCAGGCCGCTTAAAGCCAAGGCGCCGGATGGACCGCCCGGATCCCGTATCAACAACAGCCTTCATCATATCCACCACCTGAAAGGCAATTCCCGGTTCCAGCACCTTTTGGTTCTGAACTATCCGTTCAAACAAAACCCGTCCAAATGCGTCCTCAACACGCCAGAAAAGAAACGGATCATGTTTAATACCAAGATTGGCAAATACAGAATAAGCCCCTGCCATATCCAAAGGGCTGACGCTGGAGGTACCAAGGGCAACAGAATAGACATTTTCCAGCGGGCTTTTCACACCGCAGGCCCTGGCAAGGGAGGTAACTGCCTCAGGCCCTGTCATGGTCACCAGCTGAGCCGCAATGGTATTTACAGACTGGGTAAAGGCCTTTTTCAGAATCATATCCCCGCTGAAACGCCGTTCAAAATTTTGGGGCTCCCAATCCTTTGCCCCTTTCACAGGTATCAATACAGGCTTATCCGTCATCACAGTCCCGGGATACATCCCTGTTTTTTGAAAGGCAGCATAATAGACAAAGGGTTTAAATCCGCTGCCGGCAAGGCGCCTGCTGTCCATGGCCCTGTTAAACTCACTGGCGTAATAGTCCCGCCCCCCCACCATGGCTTTGATAGCCCCGGACCCGGTATCAATGGCAACCAATGCTCCCTGGGGACGCTCCTTCCTTTCTAGGTCATTTTTATCCGGGCTTAGGCCCATCAAAACATCCACATTTTCAAGGCCCTGTTTCACAGCCTCCCCGGCAAAAGATTGCATTCGGGTATCAATGGTGGCATAGACCCTGATTCCTCCATGAAAAACCACATCTTCCCCATAGGTTTGGATCAGATCTTTAATCAAGGCATCCAGAAAATAACTTCCGCTCCGGGCATCTATCCTGCCCTTGTGGAGTTGGGGCCGGACAGATGCTGCTTGCCTGGCCTCAAGGCCTGAAATAAATCCGGCCGCCTCCATCCTTCCAAGGACAATATCACGTCTTTTCAATGCCCGGTCATAATACCTAAAAGGGTTATAATTGGTTGGAGACTTGGGAAGACCTGCCAAAAAAGATGCTTCTGCCAAATTCAACTCAAGGGCAGATTTTCCAAAAAAGGTCTGGGATGCCATTTCAATCCCCTGGGCGCCGGCACCAAAATGGATCTGATTGATATAGGCAGAAAGGATTTCCTCTTTTGTATTGGCCGCTTCTATCTGCAGGGCCACCAGCATTTCTTTAAATTTTCTCTGCCAGGATTGTTCAAAACTGAAAAACATATTTTTGGCAAGCTGCTGGGTAATGGTGGAAGCCCCCTGAACCCTGCCCGGCTCAAACAGGGTGATATATAACGCTTTTATGGTCCTGAGCTTATTAAGGCCATGGTGTTCAAAAAACCTGTGATCCTCTGTGGCCACAATGGCATTGCTAAAATCCTTTGACACCAACTCCAGGGGCACAATTTTTCTTTCCCCCAGCCCCATGAGAAGCTGGCCAGTAGATGCATAGATCTGACTCTGGGGTGTTTCAATTATCCGGCTCAACGGGGAAGGCAGTTTGGGCAGCTCCCCTGCCACATGAAATATCAAAAAGATACCGGCAAGGCTGCTCAGGGCTGCCACCACAAGACACAAAAAAAAGGTCAGCCGGACCAGGGAGACCAATCGTAAAATTAATTTCATTGGTCATCCCCTTTCAAAATAAGGCTTAACTGCCACACCGCCCACTCCCGGGCCTGGACCAGCAACACTCGATTTTCCCCCCGATATTCAAACTCAAACCCAAGCTTGATATACCCGTCATCGGCTTCGTTCCAGATCCCTACCTGTTGAATGGTCCCCTCCTGTTCCAGCAATAGGTCAGGGTCCACCATCAGTTCGGATATCATTTCCGGCGGCAGTTTTAACATTGCATCAAAAAATTTAGCTGCCGGATAGATACGGTTTGAGAAAGCCTCGATTTCACTAAGCCTCCCCTGTACCGGTTCATTTCTGGATTCAATTTCTATAATAGTATTCTTTTTTAAGTCGATCTGACGGATCACCCGGTTTTGGGAGTCAATGAAATAAATTTTAATCCCCTCCGTCATCCCCTCACAAAAAATCCGGTCTGTGATATTTCCGTTCAAAAGCCATACAAGATAGGAAGGATCTATAATCTGCCGACCGATTCCCGGGGAAAGGGAGAGATAGAGTTTCTTAAAGTGTTCCTTCTCGAGGGTGACCCACTCCCCCGGACCAAGACTCTCCAACAGAACAGGAAATGATTCAGCTCCATGGACACTTCTTCGGGAATCTTCTCTTTGGGTGATGATAAGATTAAGAGACTTGTGGGCATTGGATGTCTGCCGGCCGGCTTCCCACAGGGCACCGGTTTCAGGCCTCAAATCGTTTGTGGCCAACAGATAGTTTCCCAGCAATTTTTCACACCAGTCAAACCTGAATTCAGACGCACCAAAGGCCACTGTAAGAATCAGGAGTCCAAGGTTTAGAAAAGAAAGGGTTTGCCTGACCCACTCGCCGACACTTAAGGGCTCATACCATTTTTGAATCATAGGAATCTATGCCTTGCCCGCCGCCTTCATGGATTCATTGTAAACCGTATAAAAATTTTGATGATCTGTTAACGCGGAGGACAAAATATCCTCGGGTTGATCCATATAATCAGAGCCTAGAATATAATTAACGCTTGAGTGCAGGGCCGACATGGGATCACCGGTTGGCAGCCTGTCACTGACCAACACCAGACATATACGCCGTCTTAACGACATGTCCAGTTCATTCATATGGGTTGACATGGCCTTAAAGCCCCTGTTCCGGTCAAAGGATTCATCCAACAGGACAAGGGGGTAAATATGATAGGCCATTTTTATAAAGGCCTCTGAAATTGAAACCGGGGTTTCAACATGAAACCCAAGCCCCTGGACCGCGGCAACAAGTTGTGCTTTCCCAAGAGAATCATCCATGCAGACCAGAGCTTGTTCACGCCCCTGGGAAGAAGAAACCACAGAGCTCAAGTATTCGCTTTTTACCCCTTCTTTTTTTTTAGGCGCCCTAGCTGATGAATCCATGGCAGCTAGGTTAAATTGAGAGGCTGATACCTGGACCTTGCCCCGGCATTTGGGACATTTAAAAGAGGAATCCTTATCCTTGGGTATCTTTTGGTCCGGAATATTCAGTTTTGTTTTGCAATGGAGGCAGGTAATATTCATTGGCTATTTTTCCTTTTCATACCCATGGTCAATCTCAAGGGAATCAATATTGGTGGTGGACTCTCCCCTGGCACTCTTTAAGGAGTCAATACCCCTTCCCACT
>PIVS01001147.1 GCA_003353855.1 Desulfobacteraceae bacterium | reverse complement strand
TATACCCAATGGCTTGATATAGGTTATGTTGACGATGATGGTAATAACATTATCTATGATAAATACAAAGATGATTATGGACCCTATAATTCTTTACAAACTAATTTTTCAACACCACTTACAAAATCTGAAACCCCGGAAGTTGTTACCCTCAATACCAGGGAAAGCCTTGGTATCGATTCCATAACTATTTCCATGGATGATCCCGGATGGGTCATGTCCGACAAGGAAATTACTTTCAGACAGCAAAATGGCTTGAACTAACACATTAACAAACAAAGGAGTATGTGTTTTTCAGAGCAATAATAAGCAAGCCCCATATTGAACATTACTAGGACCGCAGATGAAATAAGTTGGACAGAAATAGCACGGCATTTTGGTTCATCTACAAGGCACATTAAAGGTTTAATACCAGGCCTATTTGGCCTTTGATGCAACGCAGTAGATGGGCCAAAAGGCCGTGCTATTTTGTTCAGGTTATAAAATTTGCGGTCCTTGGTTTCAAAAGGAAATTAAGATGAAAAAACTAAACTATCCAAGTCATCAATGGCAATCTCTTTATGAGAAGCACTGTGGCAGAAGATGCTAAGCCATCCTGTCCGCCGAAATCTTAATCATTATATCCCTTGTCACGTTATGACCAGTTCAGTGTCATATTAA
>PIVS01000625.1 GCA_003353855.1 Desulfobacteraceae bacterium | reverse complement strand
TATCCAATGATCTGGTTCAGGTAATCCATTAAATCTTCTGAATTTTTTACCACATCCCTGGAAAGTATTCTGGCGGTACGATATCGTTCGGCCACTGCCTTTATCAGCAGGATTCCCAGACTGCTTGCCGTCCCGACCCCATCGACACGGCAAAGATCTTCCCTCCTTGCCTCCAGCACCCCCTGAAAGGTTTTAAACCGTTTCATCAAAAGTTTGGCGCTGGGTTTGCAATCTTTTCTCGGCCTATTCAGGGAAAGAAGCAATTCAATCACTTCATAATCATGGAACCCGGAAAGGCCGCCGGTTAAAAATTTCTCCCGCAGCCTTTTCCTATGCCCTTCTCCCCTATTCTCCCTTGTCTCCTTGGTCTTCATTCTCTTCTACTTCATCGGATAGGTCTATATTTTCATTCTCTTCTCCGCCGCCGCCTTCTTCTCCCTCTACCTCAACTTCTTCACCTTCCGGGAGTCGGGCAATACCAATCAGGGCTTCTTTGGGTGCCAGGTTGATTAATTTAACACCCTGGGTATTTCTGGAAATAACATTAATTCCGTCAATGGCGGTTCGAATGAGTTTTCCCTTGTCAGTCACCATCATTAGTTCATCATTATCACCCACCAAAGCCAGGGAGACCATCTGACCATTCCGCTTGGAGGTCTTGATGGAAAACACCCCCTTACCGCCCCGGGTCTGGGTTCTGTACTCTTCAACCAAGGACCGTTTACCATATCCATTTTCAGTAACCGTCAACAGGGTTTCCTGGTCTTCCAGCACCTCCATGCCCACCACACGGGTCCCTTCATCGATCCGCATACCCCGGACCCCCATGGATCCCCTGGCCGTGGCCCTGACATCATCTTCGTTAAAACGGATCACCTTGCCCCCTTCTGACCCCAGGTAGACGTCCATTGTCCCATCGGTAATCCGGGCAGCTATTAATTCGTCACCTTCTGCAAGTTTAACCCCGATAAGACCGCCGGATCTGGGCCGGGAATAGGCCATTAAGTCGGTTTTCTTGACCCGTCCATTTTTGGTGGCCATGACCACATACTTGTCAGCCACAAACTCATCCACGGTGAGGACGGTTGCCAGTTTTTCACCTTCATCAAAATTCAAGAGATTGACAATGGCCTTTCCAAGGCTTGAGCGACCTGCCATGGGCAATTCATAAACCTTTGACTGGTAAACCTTTCCAAGATTGGTGATGAACAAAAAGGTGGCGTGGGTGGATGCCACAAACAGATGCTCAACAAAGTCATCACTCTTTGTTCCCATGGCAGTCTTGCCCTTGCCGCCCCGGTGCTGGCTGGCATAAAGAGTGACGGGATTCCGTTTGATATACCCGGTACGGCTCACTGTCACCACCATGTCCTCCTGGGCAATCAGATCTTCGATACCGATGGTTGACGTGCTTTCCACAATAACCGTGCGACGCGGATCACCAAATTCTTCTTCCAACTCGGTCAACTCATCCTTGATCAGCCCTTTAACCACTGTCTCGCTTGCCAAAATTTCATTATACCAGGCAATATCCTTGAGCAATCCATCATATTCTGTAAGAATTTTTTCCCTTTCCAATCCGGTGAGCCGCTGGAGCCGCATGTCCAGAATGGCCTGGGCCTGGATACCCGTCAGGTTGAAGGTCTCGATCAGGCCGTTCCTCGCCGCTTCAGGAGATTTGGATGCACGGATCAATGCCACCACACGATCCAGGTTGTCCAGGGCAATCTTCAACCCTTCCAGGATATGAGCCCGCTCTTCTGCCTTGCGAAGCTCAAACCGGGTGCGCCGGACAATCACATTTTTCCGGTGGACAATAAAATGATTGAGTATCTCTTTTAAAGTCAACAGTTCCGGCCGGTCGTTTACCACAGCAAGAAAAATGATGCCAAAGCTTGTCTGCATATTGGTGTGCTTATAAAGCTGGTTGATCACCACTTCTGCATATTGATCCCGTTTAAGGCCGACAGCAATTCTCATGCCGTCCCGGTCGGATTCATCCCGGACAAAGGAGGCTCCGGTAATCACCTTGTCCCGCATGAGTTCAGCAATTTTTTCCACTACCTTTGCCTTGTTGACCTGGTAGGGAAGCTCGGTGACAACAATGGTTTCCTGGCCGGTTTTCTTATTTTCCTCCACCTCGGCTTTGGCCCGGACGGTGATAATACCGCGCCCTGTGCTATAGGCTTCATAAATTCCTTTGAGACCATATATATGACCATGGGTGGGGAAATCAGGCCCGGGAATATACTCCATCAAGTCCCTGATATCCATATCAGGGTTATCGATGAGGGCTTTTAGCCCCCCGATAACTTCATTGATATTGTGGGGGGGAATATTTGTGGTCATACCCACGGCAATACCCGAAGATCCATTGACAAGCAAAGCAGGGAATTTAGTAGGGAGAACAACTGGCTCATCAAGGGTTTCATCATAATTTGGCGACCAATCAACCGTCTCTTTTTCAAGGTCCGCCAGCATCTGATGGGAAAGTTTGCGCATGCGGATTTCCGTATACCTCATGGCTGCCGGAGAATCTCCATCCACGGACCCAAAGTTTCCCTGGCCGTCCACCAGGGTATATCGCAATGAAAAATCCTGGGCCATGCGGACAATGGTGTCATACACGGCAGAATCACCGTGGGGGTGATACTTACCAATAACATCACCGACAATACGGGCAGACTTCTTATAGGACTTGTTCCAGTCATTATGCAATTGCTGCATGGCATAAAGAAC
>PIVS01001146.1 GCA_003353855.1 Desulfobacteraceae bacterium | reverse complement strand
CGACCCTGGCCGATTTTACAGGAATATAAATACCGGATTCAAGCCAAAATTCAGGAGATTGCCGCCGGGGTTACCTCCAGCGATGAAAATTCTGTGTTTTTACTTTTGAACAGAGAAATGTCCTCCTCCTTTGAGGATCTTATGGGGATAGGAGGTGATATTGCCCGTCAGATAGAGAATTACACCAATGCCCTGGATCCTTCTGCCGGTTTGATCTACAACAAAAGAAAAGATTATGAAGAGAGTGTATCAAAACTCAACAAGACACTTTCCGGATTTTTGGAACAGGAAGACAGCCTGATCCAAAAGGATTTTTCCCATTATTTTGAAAAACGCCAGACCGACGGAGTGGATTACATGATGTATATCGGGGCATCCATGGTTGAAAAGCAGAAACTTGCAGGTTTTCATATCCAGGACATGACCCTGTGGCAATTGATGCTTTCCTGCGGACTTGCCTGGCATACTGAAAAAATCAAACCTGAATTAAAAGTTCCCCTGGATACCTGCCACCTTATTCTGGTCAATCATACACCGCTGTCAATTCGATTCCGGTTTGATGAAAAACGATTTGATGTGGATGGCGCCTATGATGTCCGCCAGGAAATCATAAAATCCCGCCTGGACAAAGCCTTGATAAAAGGTTCAGGGGAAAGGCTCAC
>PIVS01001145.1 GCA_003353855.1 Desulfobacteraceae bacterium | reverse complement strand
TCTGGTTCTCCCATTGATCTAGGTCCTGGACGGATAGATGCCCTCAAGGCAGATGATAAAATTCATGGCCAGATACGCCTGCCGGTTTTCATGGGCCGCAGAGGTTGCAGCCTGGTTGGTCGCCAGCATGGATGGGTTCATGGAATGTATTGGGGCTGCTGGCTGGGCATAGGCATCAAAGGTTTTAGCCTTTTTTCTCCCTGGCATGGCCGCATTTGCCAAAAGGCTGGTATTGTCAGGGGCGTCAAGATCTGCTTTTTCCTTACTCACAGCGATATTGTGCTGATGGTTGGGCATATGCCGCTCATCTATATTGGCCTGTTCATACCCCACAGCCTGCCCAATGTATCGCGGGCTCAGGCCGGGTCCACGACCCGTACCCATGGGGGCACGGCCGCAAAGGTGTGGCATCTGCATGGTGGTTCTGCCGTCTCCGCCGAAATTAATGCCGAGGACGGAAAACAGGGCTGTGTTTTGTGATATCGCCATGACCTGCCCGTTACACAGGGCCCATAGCCTGGGATTAAAATCACCTCCAAAAATACGGATTTCTCCGGTAAAAGCATCAGCCATAATATGGTTCTCCTATTGGGTTCGGGTTAGTCGTTTTGCTGTGGATAAATACCCTGCATGCAGATGATAAAAGATAATCCCATGCTGGGC
>PIVS01001144.1 GCA_003353855.1 Desulfobacteraceae bacterium | reverse complement strand
ATGTGGATGGAATTTATGATTTAATGGTATGGCCGTCCACCGAGGCTGAAATTGCAAAAAAAGCCCAGGAAATTGAAAAGCAGATCGCCCATGCCAAAGCCGCTTCCCTGGCAAAATCAGATCAAAATCGAACAAAACAGGGGGCGACACAAAAAACAGTATAAGCGGTCCCTATTAAAGGTATTACACAAAGATTACGGGAACCCGGTCAGGGTTCCCGTTTTTTTTGTCCTTAGGATCGGCTCCAAAATTAATTGATCTTTTGTTTTCAAAATACCCAGTCTTTTAAGGGGTTTTGGAAACAATTTAGATCAAGTAATTTTGTAACGATTCCCTAAGGAATCGTTACAGGATTTGGGTTTAATTAAACACGGCTTCCAGATAGATATGGACGCCATTGTCCTCCTTGGAATATGCACCCTGGACAGGAACCAGGAAAAAAACAGCCTTGAACCCTGTTGCCTTCTGGGACACCATATAATTGCCCTGTTCATAGGCAAGATCCTGGGGACCCAGGAAGAGAACGGAAAAGCGCTCTTTAGATTTAAATTGATCACCCAATGCCTCGGCAATGACGGCATCATCGACCTGGCTGGTAAAAGGCTTTACCTCATCTAATTTAAATTCGACATCTCCTGCCCCGGGGAGGGTTATGGTAAAAGG
>PIVS01000624.1 GCA_003353855.1 Desulfobacteraceae bacterium | reverse complement strand
TTTGTTTTTTTCTTTTCTTTTAATACCAAATGTTTTCTCCAGCTCCAAAATTCCTAATACTTAAGCGTTAAATGGTTAATAAATCACAAATTATGGCTGAAAAATAAGTCTGTTTAAAAGCATGTCAAGCTATATCTGCTTAAAAGCACGCTAAGAAATATTTGTTTAAAAATATGCCGGGCGATAAAAGATGGAGGGAAAAAGAAAAGATCCGACTGGCAGGTGGATAAAAGGAAAATTGCATGACCGGGATCGATCCACGACACTGAAGAGATCACTTATCGCTGCTTCCTTCCGGATCTGACGAGGTTCATGGCCTTCTGTTACGAGGCGACCGGTCAGAATAAACCCACCCGGCCTGCCAGCCGGAAGTGATATATATAAAGGCTTTTTGTTTTTTTTTCAAGTCCAATCTATTGCGGTCGATCTTTTTATTAAGGTGCATTTATTGTTTGAACAAAAATTATTTTTGAGATAGTATACCCGATGGAATAGGCGAAGGGCTTTTTCGGGCAGTTGTTCCCTGCCGCAGAACCCAGGACGGGTATATCCCAATAAGATAGGAGAATAATATGAGCGAAATCGTGAATGAGGCAGATCAGACTATTATCAGGCCGGGCACAGATGTTGTTGCTTCCATGGCTGAATCGTTTAAAGGCGAGCTTTTGTCTGCTATCAATTCATCAAGTGGCATAGTCGTCATTGATCTTGAAGGCGTTGGAATGGTCGATTCCGTCGGGATAGGTGTTATTCTTGCGTGCCATAATACACTTAATCAGACAGACCGGAAATTAAAAGTGATTAATGTGACCAAGGATGTTTATGGCCTTTTTACTACCATGAGGCTGAATCGCCGGTTTACCGTTGAAGGAGTGAAATAAGGCGGGGCAATGAATTCGGGAAAATTTTTATCTTGTCTTTTTATTATTGTCCTTGTGCTGTCTGCCTGTGATGATAAAAAAGATGGCTTCTCCGGATTGGCAGATCTGGTGAAAGAGAGACAGGGAATCCGGCAGACCCTATCTAATGAGACTGCACGGAAAAAGGCCCTTGAAAATCAGGGGGCAAAGGTCGCTTCCAAAGAGGATGCTGTCATTGACAGGGTAAAGAAAAAGGAAGAAGTGTCTGCTGTTGTTCTTTATGAAAGGGATATTGAGGTTGTGGATTCTTTTTCTCAGCAGCCCCTTGCAAAGGGAATTGCCTATCTTAATAAAGAGGGCCAGATCGTAAAAATTAAAATTATCAAAGAATAATTTGTTGCAATGCCTGGGGCTATGGGAGATTTCTGTTTGAACCGTCTGGAAGATCAATAAACTTCCCTGGTTTCTCTATCCCCGCCGAGCCCTCCGGGGGCAGGCTTTTGTTGGGTGCAGTCAGGCCCCCTTCTTTCCTTTCTTTCAAGGGAGTTTGGGATTGGACCAGTTTTTCCTCTAACTCTTTTATTCGCATGTTGGCCTTGTGCAATATCTTTACAGAAGCTTCCTGGGCCTTTTCAAATTCTTTGATTCTTTTTCTATTGGTCGTCAATCGTTTTGCAAAGCCACTCATTACTTGCCTGTGTTGAGCGTTAAGCTTTTTTTCAACAGATTTTGTGATTGTATGGGTCATGAAAATATTGATCAGTTCTGCCACCAGCGCAATGATGGTTACATAGATAAGTCCGTTAGCCTGAAAATAATAAAGAATAATGACAATGATTATGGATGTAAAAAATACCATTTTAAGTGCGGCTCATATTGTGTCGTTGAAGTCCAACATTAAAAAAAATAAGCATATGATCTTATTCACAATAGGTCAAGTCTATAAAGCTTACAATTGATATTTGGGGTGGGCGATGGGATCTTGTTTTTTTGTTTGTGGTCGGGGCGAGAGGATTCGAACCTCCGACATCCTGCTCCCAAAGCAGGCGCGCTACCAGGCTGCGCTACGCCCCGCCAACAAAACAAAGATGCTTAATATCATCCATGGTTATAAAAATCAAGATATTTAAAATTAAGGCTGTTATTTTAAAATTTGTTTTCAAAATAGGTTTCGATGCACCGGGCAAGTGTTTTTGCGTATGGGGCAAGGAAAGCGTCCTGCTCAGCTGCTGTTCCGGGAATGTCTGTGATTGTGAATGGCTCCGTCAATATGGCCGTCATTTGCAAACCCTCCAGTGATATGACAGGTGCCGGGGCAAAATGGGTTTTTACCTTCTTGTTTCTGGTCTGTGAATTTTTTGCAAAAAGTTCTGCTGTTTGTCTGTTTTTGTCCCGATGTATCAGGCCTTGGGTTTTCCATGTGGTCTCGTTGGTTGCGGGCGTATTGTCCGGCGTGTCAAAGTAGAAGAAAAAACCTTTGTTTTTTCCTGCGTGGAGGTGGAGGCTGAGAAAAAGATCGGCCTTGTTCTGGTTTGCAAAGGTTGCCCGGTCCGTTTCGGAAAGATCGGTGTCTGTTGTGCGGGTTAACAAGGAGCGGTATTGGTCGCTGAGCAGCTTTGATGTCATCCGGGCCAGTTTCAGGACGATTCGTTTTTCAAGGATGCCTGTGGTTGAGCTTATCCCCGTGTCCTTGCCGCCATGGCCAGGATCCAGAACGACCAGCTTGCGGGTGGTCGTTATTGTCAGTGCATCTGCCGTGTGGGGGGAAAACATTGTCAGAAGAGCTATAGTGACTAATAACCAGGATATTTCTTTGGCCAATTTTCTTGACACCTTTATTTATAAGCATTATCTTAGTAGACTTTGTGTATAGTATATATTATACCA
>PIVS01001143.1 GCA_003353855.1 Desulfobacteraceae bacterium | reverse complement strand
CTTGCTCCTCTGATACCATCTTTTGATAAGAACTTTACTTTAAATACATTAGCCATTTTTGTCATATCATTATTTGAACGAACTTCGCAAATATGAGAATGTTTTTTATCTTTTAATTTGAAAACCATAGGTAAATTATCACACATTCTTTCTTGTGATACTATTACTTTATCATTTCCTGAAATAATAAAATAACCACCTTTATCAAATTTACATTCTTCTGTATTTTTGTTATAAATATCTTGTTTTGTTAAACAATGTTTTGTATTTTTCATTAATGGAATATAACCAATAATTTCATGTTTATTTACTGAATTATTTACTTCTACTACTTTATCATCTTTGAAATGTTGAACATTTAAGTTTAAATCAACACATAAAGGAATTGCATAAGTTAAGTTTCTTTCAACTGCGTATTTTGGATACATTATATTAATTTTACCATCAGCATCATTGAAGATTGGTTTTCCATAAGTTACATTTGTAAACTCAATATTATAAACGATTTTTTCGGTATTTGATATTTTATTTGTTGCGATTATAGGATTATTTTCTTTGACAGTTTCTGGGATATATTTTGATAAAAATAAATCATAAGATTCAATTTGATGTTTTACTAATTCATCTCCTTTTCCTCTTGTTAAAAAATTATCAATAATATTCCATA
>PIVS01000623.1 GCA_003353855.1 Desulfobacteraceae bacterium | reverse complement strand
TGCACTGTTGCCGGGCTGAATTTAAGTTCCGAGGAGAGTTCCCGTATACCCCATCTGGGTTTGCTGTCCTGGAATTTGAGCATGATCTCAAGGGCCTTTTCAATGGCATTGAGTTTTTTCGGATCATTTGTTTTTGACGACATATTTTTCCTTTAGCTAAAGTATCAGTCTTTCCGGGTCTGTTTTTTCCCGCAGAATTTTTAATTCATCGGCACTTGGTTTTGGGAGTTGGACGGCACGGGAAATATCAATGGAAAAACTGACCTTTTTTTGCACCTCTTCCGGGTTGACTCCGGGATAGTATTTCTTGAGAAACATTTTTTTGCTCCTCTTTTCAAATCCCATTATGCCCATGTCCGTGATGACAAAGGAGGGACCCCTGGCCACTATACCGGCTTTGGCCCGGCTTTCTCCCCCTTCCATCCAGCCCGGGCTGGTCAGGTAGTCAAGTTTTTCAACAAATTTTCTTTTTTCAAGTTTCATGAAGATAAGGTTGGTGTTTACAAAGGAGGCAACATCACAGGCGCCTCCGCTGCCGGCAAATCTTGCCCTTGCGTGGCCATAATCTCCGATCATTGTGGAATTCAGGTTGCCGTAGGGATCGATCTGGGCCGCACCGATGATGCCCACTACATTGGCCCCTGTTTTTTTGTTCTGCATAAATGAAAATGATTCCACAAGGGAACAAAAAGAAGATGCCCCGTACATTACACGGGAGTCGGAAACAGCCAAAGGCAGTTTTTCAAGCCGGGAATCAATGGCTCCGCTTTCGAAAAAAACCATGCACCCGGGCGCATAAATATGCTTGGCTGCCACCGCCGCCAGCATGGAAAGACCCGTGCCGCAGAAGACAATATCTTTGTTTTTGATCTGCCGGGCCGCAGACAGTACCATGATCTCCTTGGCAGAATAGTCCATTATTTTCTCTTTACCCTGTCGGAATATCCGGTTTCAGGGTCTGCTATAATTTGTGAAATCCTTGGGCCGCATGCCTTTTCAACAACCTGGGAATGATCTGTTGTAGACAGGATATAGTCGCTGATAAATGAGTCAAATCCCTGTTGATCAGCGGCTGTCTCCTTGTACCAGTTTAAAAATTGCACATCATAATCATATTGGCCGTAACAGGCGGTTGGGTATGCGCCAAAGGGTACGTGGACCACGGCATCCACACAAAAAGAGGGGAGCTGGTTGTTCTGGGGGGCCTGGTTCAGCACACCCGGCGCTGCAATTTCTTCACAGGTGACAATTACGTGCCGGGCCGCCTTTGCCTGATCCACATCGGAAAACGTTAAGCCGTCAATGCGGGTGGTGCCGGCGGCATCTGCTGTCTGGGCATGGAGTATGGTGACATCCGGGTGAATGGCCGGTACCAATACAATCTTTTCTCTGGGCTCTGTATCGGAAAAAGGATCATCCATGAGGATCAGTTTTTGGTTGGGCAGTTTTGCATCCTCTTTCCGGAAACTTGGGTTAAATCCCCATTTTTCAATAATGTCGGTTCCAAGGGAGGAATAGGTCGGCAGAAAGGGCGCTCCCATTGCCCCTGCCAAAAAGCGCAGGGCCATCTGAAAATTGGTATAATCTTCCACCATGATTTTGTTTTCAATAACATACCGTTTAAAGCAGATACAGGTGGGGGCAAACCGGCCGTTACCGGAATAGGCGATTTCCACACGGTCGATGCATCCGGCGCCGATGAGCTCGTCTAATCCCTGACCGTTGGAGTGGGCATAGATGTGAAGTCCTCTGATTTTCTGGCGGATGATTTCATGTACTGCTGCCATGGGATTCCGGCTCACGGTAAATCCGCCAATGGAAATGTGACAATCCTTTGTCACATATTGATGGATAGCCTGGGAAAGGGAAATTACTTTGTTTTCTGTACCTGTATTCACGGATCAACCATATAAATTGCAGTTTATGTTTTATATATCAAAACACCGTTTCATATCATGGGCTTGAATAGACTAAATTATCCCTCCAATGTCAAGGGAAAAATCTGATCAAAAATCTGATTAAAAAATATCTTGACAAATGGTTTTGATTTTTTCTATCTTAATCAAATAGAACAGTGTTTTACAATATGAAACAATCGTGGGCGCAAAAAATATAAACATATAGAATGGTTATGAGTTTCCATCGGAAAAAAAATGGGACAGAAAAGAAAAGGGCAGGGATATTCTGCAAAGAGCCCGGCCAAAAAAACAAGGCTCTTTACAGGAATTGTTAGAACAAAGAGGTTGAATTGTTATTCAATGACAAGCATTACCTGCTTTGTGGCAACTTTATCATCCACATTTACATTGATTTCCTTGATTTTTCCATCCATTGTTGAGACAATTGGATTTTCCATTTTCATGGCTTCCAGGACTAATAATTCCTGGCCTTCAACTACTTCATCTCCTGGGCTGACTTGGACTTCAATGATGGTTCCGGGCATGGGGGCTAAAATTTCTGTGCTCATTCGGTTCTCCTTTCTACAAAAGATATTAATCAAAAAGATCGTTGATGTGTTGCCTACAAAGAGTAAGCTTTTTTTTAAACAAGACAGTTTAGCTCTATACTTAAAGAAAAATTTAAAGTCAAGTCAGTATATGGACCGGCAGGGTTGTAAGGATTCAACTGTTGTGACAAGAAATAGGTGTGATTTAATGGCCTGTGCCGGTTAAACCCAATAATTTTTGGACCTAGGAGTTTAAGAATGCGACAATACTTTGAAAAGATGACAGAATTTGGCAGTGAACTGAACAAGGGT
>PIVS01000622.1 GCA_003353855.1 Desulfobacteraceae bacterium | reverse complement strand
TGCAGGGTTACCCTGGTTATCTCGGCCGTACTGAATTTCTATATGGTTAGGATTCTGCTCAACTCCGCCGGTACCACTAATTCGATAACTTTGAAAAGAGAGTACATCAGGGTCGATAAAATTGTTAAGCAGATTAACTGTTATCATGATCTTTCTGTCTAAAACTGCACTGAAGCGTTGACGGAGCATCATGCCGGCAGCAAACTCTGCTGACGCTTGACCCAGTACATCACCTAAATAATAAGAATATTTATCCAAACCAAGAAGTCTTGCCAGTGTGGGCGACAGCCAATTCAAGGCATCTCCCATTGCCCCCTGTTGCATCAGCCAGTACTTGATGATATTGGGCACGTGCTGATAAGGCATTGTAGCTGCTGTTTCTTGCCTGACGAGTGACAACAAGGCATCAATGTCGGTCGGTATGTCTCGCAAAATGATGAGTTGATCTTCCAAACACGGACCAAAGATGGTCGAGGTTTCCGGAGTCCTGCCATTTTTTAACAGTCCCAGAATAAAAGAAGACGTCATTGTGACCTGTGCGATTGATCGAGCTGTCGCTGTAACGATAGCGGTTTCAAAGTCATTTGCATTTGAATATTCCTGCCGCAGTTTGTCAACCAACTCCTGCGAGATCGACTCAGTCACTATCCCCGAAAGCACATGAGCCGGCTTTTTCGGAACTTTGAGAGCTGGTACAGCCTCGAAGTATGCGCGCCAAAATTCAATGTCACGGGATTTGATTTTCAACGGCGATAATTCTGATCCATAGTAGAGTTTTGAGGGCTCTAGAACCCGGCCTTTGATAAGAGTATCAAAGTCTTTTAACATAATCCCGACACTGTAACCATCGGCTGCAATGTGATCAACCCCGATCCACAATTCTTTAGCCTGAGAGTTGACCTCATGCAGCTCAAATCGAATCAGTGGCTGATGCATACGGTCAAATCCACGGTTCTGAAAGCTCAAAAACTGCCTTCCTGTTTCTCTGTCATCTAAAGGTGTTAAGCATTGACAAATCGGTATCTGAAAGCTTGACGCAGTAATTTTCCCGTTTGTGATGGGATAAGTTGCATCAATTGCAGTAGTAAGTATATCGTAACGATTGAGAAGATGATTACAGACATTGAATATGGAATCTGTTGTTATCCCATCATTCAATCGTAACCGGAATGCAAAGTTGAAAATCCCTGAAAAATGCCAATATAACAATTGGGATGGTTGAAGTGGACAGTAGCCTTGTTGAAGAGAGGAGGTATCGATGTATGCTCCTCTCTGATTTAGAACTTCAGTTTTTGCTTCCTGCTGACTAGTTGGAGAATTCTCTTCATTAAGACAAGGGCCTTGTTCTGGATTTGATTTCTCGCATAAGTCCTCAGAACGGCGCTGATTGTCCTGATCCGGTTCTGTGGAGCTTTTAGTGTCAAGTCGTGACAATATTAACTGACTTAAATCATTAATACTTAAAGTCTTCACCAGTTGGGAAACAGGTATATCGACGTGAACGGTTTTAAGTAGTTTCTGGAATTATAAGTTGTTCTTTATGAGATGTAAGAAAGTTTGGATTTAACCTGCTAAATACTCGTAGTTCATTTACATCATCGACATGGTCGAAAATAATTTCTAATTATTCTTAGCAAGTTAAACTCGGGGTATTTATTAAGTTTAATATCATGCTTACTGATAAGTCTGTCTGACAGTGAATGTAAATTTTCTAAGTACGAGAAAAATGTATTAATATCCCTTTCTCCGACCATACGAATATCTAATAATTCTTTTTCACTGTGATAGTATCTTTCTATGTAATTCATTTTAATATTTCTTTATATGCTGACTGCAAACATCTGCGGTTTATCGCCGGGTAGCCGGGGGCTGTTGCCAGCCCCAAGCCCCCTCAGAACCGGACGTGAGACTTTCACCTCATCCGGCTCAACCATTGGTAAGGCATCTTTCGACACCCGGCAGTCAGAAACTGCCTTCACGGTACACGGTTGTATACGGGGCACTTTTTCAAGTCCGTACGGCCGTCAGTAACATTGCTGTTACTATCATCCACACCAGTACGATTATTCCGTTCAAGTCGTTTCACGTGATTCAACGCCGTATCAGAAGTCAGCACACTTTCGTGGCCGGGCAAATTTTGAACCCGTATCTGCCCCATTACAGGACAGCGTTCGCCTCCTCTGATCTCCTCTACCCGCACCTCCATAAGCCAACCTTGCGGTTTGCTGTCCTTCCAGGGAAGGAGAAATACGGGCTTACCAAGTTCCACTTTTAATACACGATGGGTTAGCGTCTGTTTGTCCGCCGGAGGAATCATAGATTACGTAGAGTGACTGACGAACACTCTATCCATACCTCTTGCCTTTTGGCCCAGGCCTGTCAGCATCTTTGACCTGTTGAACATAACGACGTTTAATAACAGTTCACATATGTTACGCATACCACCATTCCTAGCTCCCATCCGAATTGATGCTTCCAGAGTTGAGGTCCTCTCACGATTCTCTCTCCAGGCATAAAGCCAAGGGTTTCATTGTTAATCGAGCTTCGCACAAAACCATTACTGGTAACGCACGTCGAAATAGAAAACTGCAGGTAATGCAGCAGGTTGGGTCAATGCCCAACAATATTAAAAGCGACTTATCTTGTCGCAACGTCAGCATGTTTTTGTTAGGTTCTCCGCTTTTATCGTTCTTATATTGTTTATATTTTTCAACGTTTGTTGTATTTTTTCAGGTTTAATATGGCACAATCATCACCCTA
>PIVS01001142.1 GCA_003353855.1 Desulfobacteraceae bacterium | reverse complement strand
CACCAGCTTAAAAAGGGAGGCAGCTAAACATGAGCGCAGCGTTGACCCTCTCAATTATGGAATCTTCCTATGACTATGATCAGGGACAAAAATATTTTGATAGCATCGTGAGTTTTTTTAATTCCGAGCAATGTCACTCAATGAAGCTAAGTGGACTGGAACTGATGCGCATTCTGCTTCAGGAGTACCTCGACAAACTCAGCCCCAGCCTTTACGAACAAACAGTCCTTGGTTCCGACGGAATTGATCGACCCAATGCAAGATCCCATGATCGGAAAATAGAAACCGTGTTTGGCACTGTATCTTCAAACCGTATCGGGTATGGGAACAAGGGAGTGGAAAGTCTGCATCCATTGGATGCTGAGCTCAATTTTCCCCCTGGGCGTTATTCTCTTGAACTTCGCCGTCGTGTAGCAGAAAATGCCGCAAAAAGTTCTTTTGACGAGACCTTGGAGACCATCGACAAAACCACCGGCGGTCATGTTCCCAAACGCCAGATAGAAGAGCTGACACAGCGAGCAGCCCAAGACTTTGACGCATTTTATGAAACACGGCAATACAACCCGGAACAGGACGCAACTTCTGGACCGATTCTGGTGATTAGGTCTGATGGTAAAGGGGTCGTGATGCACGAGCAGGCTCTCAGGGAACCAACTGGTAAAGCCGCC
>PIVS01000621.1 GCA_003353855.1 Desulfobacteraceae bacterium | reverse complement strand
AACTGCCTTTTCAACACTGCCGAATGCCGTCATGATGATCACCGGCATATCCGGTTTGATTTCTTTTATTTTTTCCAGAAGGTTAATGCCGGTCATTCCAGGCATTTTAACATCGGTGAGTACAAGGTCAATGAGCTGGGTGTTCAAAATGTCCAGGGCTTCCATGCCGCTTGAAGCAGTGAAAGATCGATAGCCTTCTTCTTGAAGAATTTCTCCTATAATCATTGGATAATGCTTTTCATCATCCACAATCAATATGTTTTCCATTCAGTATGACTCCTAACTGCTCTTAAATCGGTAAGGTAATTTCAATTTTTGTTCCCAAGGGTTCTGCATTGGAAATATGAATACTGCCTTTGTGGGCTTCAATAATATTTTTGACAATCCCAAGGCCGAGTCCGGTCCCGGTATCCTTGGTTGTGAAAAATGGTGTCCATATTTTCTTTAGCACATCTTCACTGATACCGTCACCATTGTCTGTAAAACAGATATGGACCAGGCCGGGTTCATCCCATGTGGAAATGGTGATGGTTCCGTTTTCTTCCAATGCGTGAAAGGAATTTAATAAAATATTTAAAAAACTTTGATAAAGCATGGCTGTGTCCGCCAGAATTTCCGGGATATTTTTTTGATAATTCCTTTGAATATGTATTTTTGCATCTTTGATCTGGGGGGCAAGAAATGTCAAATTTTTTTCAATTACCTCATCGATGGAGCAGGGTCTCAGATCCGGAATCTTTGGTTTTGCGAAATCAAGAAAGTCCGTAATAATATGGTTAAGTCTTGTTGATTCCTCCACAATTATATCCGGGATCTTACTTTCCTGATCCAATTTGGCCATTTTCTTTTTCAATAGTTGGGCACTGCTTTTTATGATCCCCAAGGGATTTCTGATTTCATGGGAAATCCCTGCGGTCATTCCTCCAATGGCAGACAGGTGTTCAGCCTGTATCAGTTTTTCTTCAAGCTTGAGGCGCTCTTCTGCTCTCCGTTCGATAATTCTTTCTCCATGTTTGACTACAAATCTGAGAATGAGAAATAGAATGCCCATGATAATGACACATGAGGCCACGATCAGCCCCTGGAGTTTGAAAACTTTCTGGTAATCATCGGATATGTCCCGGATGACTTCGATCACGCCAATGACCATCCGTTCTCTTGAACGGGAGAATTCCACCTCCTGAATTAAAGGGGCAAAGGTGATGATTTTTGTTTCCTGGGGGAACATGAACATCAACTCCAGAAAACTGCCTTTTTGGATCAATGTGGAGGTGACCTGGTTTTTCATGGCCTTTTCATAGTGGACACCTCCGGCATTTTCCTTTCCAATCTGGTCTTCGTCAAAACTATATCCTATAATATTATCGGTTCCGTAGATTGTGACCATTTCAACATGAAAGCTGTGCAGGGTTGATTTGATAACGGTATCCAGAAGTTTATGCTGTTCTTTTTCCCTGAGCTTGATTTCACCATATTTATAGACGACCGGTGCAACAAATCTTAAAAAAATTTGATGGTTAAGGTTCTCAACCAGGAGTGAATTGTACTCTTTATTTTTTTCAAGTAGTATATCTCTAACCCAGTGGGCATTTAAGGCAGCGATGACAATGGTGGCCGTCAGCATGACAATCAAGCTGGAAAAAGTAAATGCTTTGACCAGTATAAAAGGGCGTACGCCCTGGGTGTTTGATTCTTTGTGTGGTATTTTTTTCACAATTCTCCTTGGATTATGTATTTTTTTTCATATTTTTGTATTTGACAAACTATATTGTTTTTTGCTATTCAGCTCCTATGAAGACGATTATACTTGACTTTAGAGTTATATCGTATCAAGTTATAGTAATATTGTTGTTACATATCAATACAAAAGTTCGATTGTCTTGCATGCTGCCCAAAGGCATGGGTTTACCGAATAAGGATGAAGGTGTATGCTATTTAGAAAAAGGGATCATCTTGTCGGTTTAGATATAGGCTCATCATGCATAAAAGTTGCTGAGCTTAAAATCTCCAAAAAGGGAAATATCCTAAAAAAATTTGGTGTGGCACAGGTTCCCTTCGGGGCGATTGTTGAGGGCAGGGTAATGGACATGGAAGGCGTTGCTGATACCATCCGTACTCTTTTCAAATCCCAGAGAATCAAAGAAAAAAATGTGGCTATTTCAACGGGGGGGCATTCTGTTGTTATAAAAACAATCAACACGGCAAAAGTGCTTGAAAAAGACCTTCATGCCACCATTCATTCGGAAGCGGAGCAATATATTCCCTACGATATTGATGATGTGAATATTGATTATCAGATTCTTGGGGAAAGTGAATTTTCGTCGGATCAGATGAATGTTCTGCTTGTGGCTGTCAAAAAGGATCTGGTTGCCGAGTATATCGATTTGATTGCTCTGGCTGGTTTAACTCCCAGAATAATAGATGTGGATACTTTTGCCCTGCAAAATGTTTACGAAGCCCTGCTTGGTTCGGATTCTGAAGAGGTGACCCTGCTCGTGGATGTCGGGGCCTCAAAAACTTCCTTGAATATTTTAAAAGGAAAAAATTCATTGATGATGCGGGATAATATTTCCGGCACAAATCAGATTTTAGAGGAGCTGTCAAGCCGGCTTGATATTAGTATTGAGGAAGCTGAAAATATGTTCCGGAACGGGGATGATTCCAAGACCACAAACGAGATCAGCCAAAGCTTTGCAAATACCTGGTGTTCTGAAATTTGTGAAGTGGTTTATGCCTTTCAGTCCAGCAGCAACGAGGATACG
>PIVS01000127.1 GCA_003353855.1 Desulfobacteraceae bacterium | reverse complement strand
GGCGGGTATCCCCGGGGCCGGGTCATTGAAATTTACGGGCCGGAATCTTCGGGAAAAACAACCCTGGCCCTCCATGCGGTTGCCGAGGCCCAGAAAAGTGGAGGTATTGCCGCTTTTATCGATGCCGAACATGCCCTGGATGTAGCCTATGCCAAGCGGCTGGGCGTGGATTGCGACGAGCTTTTGATCTCCCAGCCCGACACAGGGGAACAGGCCCTTGAAATTGCTGACATGCTGGTAAGAAGCGGTGGGATCGATATCATGGTTGTGGACTCGGTGGCAGCCCTTGTGCCCCGGTCTGAAATTGAAGGGGAAATGGGGGACTCCCACATGGGCCTTCAGGCACGGCTTATGTCCCAGGCCCTGAGGAAACTTACCGGCACCATTGGTAAAACCAATACCACCCTTATCTTTATCAATCAGATCCGGATGAAAATAGGTGTTGTCTACGGTAACCCCGAGACCACCACCGGAGGCAATGCATTAAAATTTTATGCATCCATGCGCCTTGAGATCAGAAAGGCTGCCGCCATAAAGGATGGCCAGGATATTATGGGGAACAGGACCAAGGTTAAGGTTGTGAAAAACAAGCTGGCGCCTCCCTTTAAAAGTGTGGAGTTTGATCTCATGTACGGTGAGGGGATCTCCCGGACCGGGGATCTGCTGGACATGGGTGTTGAACTGGATATCGTCGACAAGAGCGGGTCCTGGTATTCTTATGAGGGTGAGCGTATTGGTCAGGGCAGGGAAAATGTAAAGGTTTTTTTAATTGACAACCCCGATATATTTGGAAACATAGAAGGCAAAGTTAGAGAGGCATTGGGGATTGCAGATGCGGCTACTGACAAGGGCTCCAAGGGCAAGGAATAATTTTTATTTGCTTAGGGGCATGGCCCCGGAGCAAAAATCAGGTAAAAAGACCGAGGATAAAGATCGGGAGCGAAAACCAGGAGACGAACATGACAGGTAATGAAGCCAGGAAAATCTTTTTAGAATACTTTAAAAAACATAACCACCAACAGGTTAGGTCATCCTCCCTTGTACCCCAGGATGACCCGACCCTGTTGTTTGTCAATGCCGGCATGGTCCAATTTAAACGGGTTTTTACCGGGGATGAAAAACGGGATTATTCCAGAGCAGTCACCTCCCAGAAATGTGTTCGGGCCGGCGGCAAGCACAATGACCTTGAAAATGTCGGGTACACTGCCCGGCACCATACTTTTTTTGAAATGCTGGGTAATTTTTCCTTTGGAGATTATTTCAAGGATAAGGCTATTGAAATGGGGTGGGACCTTCTGACCAACGGGTATGGATTTGACAAGGAAAAACTTCATATCTCGGTATTTCACGACGATGATGAAGCCTATGAAATCTGGAGGGACAAGATAGGTATTCCCGAAGAACGCATCGTCCGGCTGGGGGAGGAAGATAATTTCTGGTCCATGGGCGATACCGGCCCCTGCGGCCCCTGCAGTGAGATCCACATTGACAGGGGAGAGGCCTTTGGCTGCGATGCTGAAAACTGCGTCGTGGGATGTGACTGCGATCGGTGGCTGGAACTGTGGAATCTGGTGTTCATGCAGTTTGAAAAAGATGAAGCAGGCAATATGAAGCCTTTGCCCAAACCCAGTATTGATACGGGTTTGGGACTTGAACGGGTAATCTCCGTGCTCCAGGATGTTCCTACAAATTATGATACCGATCTCTTTATTCCCATCATGGAAAAGGTGGGGGAACTTTCCAACAGAAAGCGGAATGAATCCAATTTGGTGGAAGTGGCCATGAAGGTGATTGCAGACCATTCCAGGTCAGCGGCTTTTTTGATTTGTGACGGGGTGCTGCCCTCCAATGAAGGCCGGGGGTATGTGCTGCGCCGCATCATGCGCCGGGCTATCCGCTACGGCAGAAGTATCGGGCTTGTGAAGCCCTTTCTCCATGAAACTGTCCAGACCGTGTTTCAGATCATGGATGAGGCCTACCCCGAACTCAAAGAGTCTGCCGCCTTTATCCTCAATGTGGTGAAAAATGAGGAAGAAAAGTTTTTGGAAACCCTGGGAACGGGTATGAAACTTTTAGAAGCCACCATTGCCGATACCAGGGAACAGGGGAATACCACCATTCCAGGTGGGGTAATATTTAAACTTTACGATACCTTTGGCTTTCCCGTGGATATCATTGCGGACCATGTCAAGGAGATGGACATTGACCTGGACATGGACGGGTTTGATGCTGCCATGGCAAAACAAAAAGCCAGATCCAGATCAACGAAAAAATTTGCCGGTGTGGGGGAGGCCTATAAACCATTGACATCCAGTGGGGTCAAAACCCTTTTTAGCGGTTATGAAAACCTGGAAGTGGAATCCGATGTTTTGATCCTGGTGCAAAATGACAAGGAGGTGGCCAGGGCGACCCTGGGAGACGAAATCGAGGTGGTAACATCCCAGACCGTATTCTATGCTGAATCCGGTGGTCAGACCGGGGATGCAGGAACCTTTGAAAACAAAAACTGCGTCGTCGAGATTTTTGACACGGTTTCTGATCCTTCCGGGCTGTCTATCCACAAGGGGAAAGTGGTCCTGGGAACGTGCGAAAAAGGGGATGTGTTTACCCTTAAGGTGAACCGGGCAAAACGGAGGGCAACGGCAGTAAACCATACAGCCACCCATATCCTCCATTCAGCCTTGAGAAATGTTCTTGGCGATCATGTTAAACAATCTGGCTCCCTTGTGACCGATACCCGGCTGCGGTTTGATTTTACCCATTTTTCCGCCATCACCCCAGAAGAGCTTGGGGCAGTTGAAAATGAGGTCAATGCCAGAATCCGTGAAAACCATGGGGTCTCTACCAAAGAAATGGATATGGATGAAGCTGTCCGTGCCGGTGCCACGGCCCTGTTTGAAGAAAAATACGGGGATGTGGTCAGGGTGGTCTCCCAGGGAAAATTTTCTCGGGAACTTTGCGGGGGAACCCATACCCAATTTACCGGGGATATCGGATTGTTCAGGATTCTGTCCGAAGGGGGGATTGCCTCGGGGGTCCGGCGTATCGAGGCTGCCACGGGTCAGACGGCTCTGGATCGGGTTCATTCCGACCAGGCAGCCATTGAAGCGGTTGCAGGATTTCTCAAGGGCGGTAAAGAGGATGTGGTGACCCGTGTAGAATCAATGCTGCAGGAAAAAAAATCCCTTGAAAAAGAGCTTACTTCCATCAAAGCCAAGCTGGCATCCAAGTCGGTCAACAATATCGAGGATGATATACGGGAAATCAACGGGGTTAAGGTTCTGGCCAAGCGGGTGGAGATTGAAAATCCCTCCCAGCTCAGGGACCTGGCAGACAAGTTCAAGGCAAAGCTTGGTTCCGGTGTCCTGCTTTTAGGGGCCCGGTCCAATGGTAAGGCCCTGCTAATTGCTGTTGTAACAGATGATTTGACCAAAACCTATAGGGCAGGGGACATTGTCAAGAAGGCTGCCGGGATTGTGGGCGGCGGGGGCGGCGGACGTTCGGACATGGCCCAGGCTGGCGGTACAAAGCCTGAACTCCTTGATGCGGCCCTTGAATCTGTTTATCAGACCATTTCATGACTGCATATTTTATCAGACGGCTATTATTGGTGATACCGACCTTTATTGGTATCACCATCATGGTTTTTACCATTACCCGGTTTGTGCCCGGGGGGCCCATTGAGCGTATAATTGCTGAAACCCGGGCCATGCAGATGGGCCAGACCGGAGACAATTCCTCCTTTTCTTCAACCAAGGCCGGGGCCGGGTCGGGCCAGCCCCTTTCCCAGGATCAGATCCAAAAATTAAAAGAATATTACGGGTTTGACAAGCCGATTCTGCAAAGTTATTTATCCTGGCTTTCCAAGGTGCTTAAGGGAGATCTGGGCCGATCCACCCGATACCAGGACCCAGTCTGGGAGATGATCTCCGAACGGATTCCAATTTCCCTTTATTTTGGAGTACTAAGCCTGATTCTCATCTACGGGGTCTGTATCCCTTTGGGGGTTGCCAAGGCAGTACGCCACAGATCCGGCTTTGATAATTTTTCTTCCGCCGTGATTTTTACGGGATATGCCATCCCCGGATGGGTGGCCGGGGTGTTCATGCTGGTCCTGTTTTCCTCCCGGTTTGATGTTTTTCCCCTGGGCGGCCTGGTTTCTGATTTTTTTGATGAGATGAACGTTTTGGAAAAATTCATGGATATTGTCTGGCATACCATCCTGCCCCTGTTTTCATACATGATCGGTTCCTTTACCGTCCTGACCCTGCTCATGAAAAATACCCTAATGGATAATTTGTCTGCCGATTATGTGAGAACAGCCATTGCCAAGGGACTTCCCTTTAAAAAGGCTGTCTTTCGCCATGCCCTGAGAAACAGCCTGATTCCCATTGCCACAAGCTTTGGGAATAATATTTCAATCCTCCTCATGGGCTCTTTTCTCATTGAAAAAGTATTCAACATAAACGGCATGGGCCTGCTTGGATATGAGTCGATTGTTGACCGGGATTATCCCGTGGTCATGGGCATATTGGTGATCTCCTCCCTATTATTCATGGTGGGTAATATTTTATCGGATCTGTGCGTTGCTGTGGTGGATCCCCGTGTCCGGTTTAAATAATTTGCTTCATTTAATTTAGGTAAGGTGGCATTATGATATCCGTGAATACTTCTACCCTGCAGAAAATGAAACGCTTTCGTTCCATATCCAGGGGGTTCTGGTCCTTTGTCATCATACTGACCATGATCCTCATTTCCTTTTTCGGCGAAATCTTTATAAATTCCCGGGCATTGGTGGTTAAATATGAGGGTCAATTTTATTTTCCCATCTATTCTGCGATGATTCCAGGATCCACATTTGGCCTGGAATACGGGTATGAAACCAATTACCGGGAATTAAAAACAAAATTTGACCGGGAAAAGAATCCTGGATTTATCCTCATGCCCATTGTTCCCTATAACCCCTACGAAAACGATCTCAGGTTAAATGAATATGCCCCCTATCCCCCCTCTTTTTCAGACAGACATTTTCTGGGCACGGACAATGTGGGCAGGGACATTCTGGCACGCCTGGTCTACGGGTTTCGCACCGCCATTATTTTCTCCTGTTTCCTTTTGCTGCTCAACTATACCATTGGTATTGCCATCGGATGTTCCATGGGGTATTTCGGGGGAAAATTCGATCTTTTTTTCCAGCGGGTCATTGAAATCTGGAGCAATGTTCCGTTTTTATACGTGATCATCATCATCTCCTCCATTGTGGTGCCTAATTTTATGATTCTGATTCTTATCATGGCTTTTTTCGGCTGGATCGGCATCACCTGGGTCATGCGAACCATGACCTACAGGGAAAAGGAAAAGGAATATGTTCTGGCCGTCCGTTCCCTTGGGGCCTCCCATTTCAGGATCATATTCCGGCATATCATTCCCAATACCATTTCCGTGATTGTCACCTATGCGCCCTTTGCCATTTCAGGGGGCATCGTCACACTGACCTCCCTGGATTATCTGGGCTTCGGCCTTCCCGCCCCTACGCCTTCCTGGGGAGAACTCTTGTCCCAGGGGTGGCAGAATATGGAAGCCTGGTGGATCTCAGCCTCGGTGGTAGGGGCTCTGGTGGTTACCCTCATGACCGTTACATTTACCGGGGAAGGGATCAGGGAAGCCTTTGATCCCAAGAAGCATACCATTTACGAATAGGATTTTTTTTCATATAAACGGGAGTCTCCTTTCTGTTCCTCTGATTCCGCCGCTGCTATGAGATTTGTCAGATACGCATAGTTCCAGCAGATGATAGAATTCTCAATCAGCTTTTTTTTTACATGCATCAGCTCAGTGGTGTCCGGTTAGGAAATTGCATGAAAAAAAATGCAAAAAATGTTAATTTTGAATCTCGCTCCTAGGCTCAATATCTTTTGCCCGTACTGGATATCCTTCCAAACGCTCCAGCGCCTGAGTCGAGAGGAAATAGGCCACTTAAAATGACATTTGAAGACCAACTCCATGCATTGATATTTTTCCACCTCCAGGCACATGAGTCCCCTCGCGACCTTGTCCAATATCTCAAAGAAG
The DNA here is from genome assembly GCA_003353855.1 of Desulfobacteraceae bacterium. Classification (GTDB taxonomy): domain Bacteria; phylum Desulfobacterota; class Desulfobacteria; order Desulfobacterales; family Desulfobacteraceae; genus NBML01. Next base: position 5,418 of record PIVS01000127.1, on the reverse strand, counting down.
ACGATTTTGCAAAAGATTGCATAGCCCCGGATGGCGGTATTAGCCGTAGCACTTTTTCAGAGGCCATCAATTTCCGTGGGCTCGAACAGTTTCAGTACATCTTTCAAGAGCTTTGCAAAAAAGCCAAAGGACATTTTGGTTTTGACGTAAACCGCAAAATCCCGATGAAAGTTTATCTGACAGAAGGCAACGGTGCCGAACGTCCGTTTGTCAGCTCTATCCTGTCAGAAGGTCAGACCGGCATTATGGACCGTGGATATCAATCCCATAAGAGTTTTGATGATCTGCAGGATGAAAACAAACACTTTGTCTGCCGCATTAAAGCCAGAACAACACGAACTGTCATCAATCAGAAACCGGTGGATCAGAATAGTCACGTTTTTTATGATGCCTTGGTTCTGCTCGGTACCCGTGGAGTGAATCAGTCCAAAACTCCGGTCCTGGTAGTTGGGTACACCATTGCCGGTGTCAATTATTACGTGGCTACAGATCGGCATGACCTTACCGCGGAACAAGTGGGAACTGTTTATAAACTCCGCTGGGACATAGAGACCTTTTTCAAATGTTGGAAAAAACATCTGAAAGTGTATCACTTGATTGCTCCTAGCGAATACGGCCTGATGGTTCAAATTCTCGGTGGGCTAATATCATACTTGCTGATGGCCATATATTGCCATGAGCAGTTCAACGAAACCGTTTCTATTAAAAGGATTCGCCAGCTAAAAAGCACAATCCGAAATGAACTACGTGTCAACAAAGTAGTAAATAAATCTAATCCCAAACTAGTTAAAGATCAAGAATCACAAAGGGAAGTCCACGCAAAAATCTAACCGGACACCACTGGTTAAATCCGAAACAATACCACAATGTTGTACAAAATAGGAAAGAGGGTCAGTTACTAAATATCTTTGGCATTATAATTTGTTTTTCTTTTTGCTTTGATCCTATTTTTATTGTATCTTCTTTTTATAGGCGAGTCCTAGGTTTTGATTCATTTTCCTAAAACCCAATATGGTTTTCGCAATTTAAGGACCCATGTTCATCATGTTCAGGAAAAGTTTTTTTTTATTAATTTTGTTTGTCTTGATTTTTCGGATTTTCGTTGTCGAGGCTAAAAGTTTTCCTGTTTCAATGTCCGACAGGGAACAAAAATGGCTTGAGGATCATCCCACTATCCGGCTCGGTGTTGGAATAGCTTTTCCTCCCTATGTGTGGGTCGAAAAAAAAGAGGGTCAGTTCCTCTTTAAAGGAATGGTTTCAGATTATGTCAGCCTGATAAAAGAGCGTCTGAAATTGGATATGCAGATCGTATTTGATATCCCTTTTTACGAAACGTTAGCCAGGGGAGAGAAAAGAGAGATAGATTTTTTCCCATGCTTGTCAAAAACACCTGAAAGATCAAAATTTCTTCTTTTTACTGAGCCGTATTTTGCCTACCCCATGGTGATCATCACCCGGGAAGATGCTCCCATCCTACGCGGTTTGAAAGACCTGGAAAGAAAACGCTTTGCCGTTGTCAAACACCTGGTCGTGTTCAGTACAATACAAAACGAACATCCAGACCTTAATCTTAACTATGTATATACAAAAACAGTGGATGAAAATTTAGAAGCCGTATCAACCGGACGGGCTGATGCCTGCATTATTAACCTGGCCGCCGCCAGTTATTTTATTCAGAAACAAGGCCTGCCCAACCTCAAGGTTGCCGCACCCATAAATTTTGAAGGCGTTAAGCTGTCCATGGGTATCCGCAAGGACTGGCCTATTTTTCAGGGTATTATTGAAAAAGTTTTAGCTTCAATTTCCCAGGAGGAACGGGAGAGGATCAGTCAACGATGGATCAGGGTCAACTACGAACCTGGGGTGGATATGGGGGGTATCTGGCGATGGGCATTGGGGTCGGGCCTGGGGATCGCCATCGTTTTCGGGTTGATTGTTGCGTGGAACCGGCGGCTGCAAAAAGAAATTTTAAAAAAGGAGAGCGCTGAAAATGCCCATAAAGAAAGTGAGCGAAAACTATCCACTTTAATTGGGAATTTACCAGGACTCGTATACAGATGTTTGAACGATAAAAATTGGACCATGCTGTATTTAAGTGATGGATGCGAAGCTCTGACAGGCTATAAATCTTCTGAAATAATATCCAACTCTCTGGTGTCATATAGTGACCTTGTTGCTCCCGAAGACCGTCAATATGTTTGGAACGAAATCCAGGCAGCGGTGAATGAAAACAGATCATTTACTCTGGAATATAGGATTCTTAGCAAAAAGGGACAGGTAAAATGGGTATGGGAAAAAGGAATTACCCTGGAAAAAGGAATTACCCTGGAAAAAGATGGGGGTAAGACATTGATTGTTGAGGGTTTTATCAGCGATATCACCGAGCGCAAACTTGCGGAAAAAGCGCACAAAAAAGCCCATAACAAGTTTCTTACTGTCCTGGATGGCATTGATGCCACGGTTTATGTGGTTGATATGGAAACATATGAAATTCTTTTTGTGAACAAACATATGGCCAAAAGTTTTGGCCGGGATATGACCGGCGAAATTTGCTGGGATGTGTATAGAGGTGAGTCCGGACCCTGTTTACATTGTCCCAAAAACCAAATAATAAATGAGGATGGAACACCCAGGGGAGTCTATGTATGGCAGAAATACAACCCCATCGTTGAAAGATGGTACAATAATTACGACCGGGCCATCGAGTGGACAGACGGACGCATTGTTAAGCTTCAAATAGCAACTGATATTACTGAATTTAAAAGAATGGAAGAGGAACTTCGGCAGTCGCACAAGATGGAATCCATAGGAACTTTGGCCGGCGGTATCGCACACGATTTTAATAATATCCTGAGTATTATACTTGGTAATACGCAATTAGTGCTGCGTGATATACCGGATTGGAGCCCTGCCCATGAAAGCATACAGGAAATAAAAACCGCAAGCCTGCGTGCAAAAGATGTTGTAAGGCAGCTTTTGAGCTTCAGCCGGAAAACCGAACAGAATCAAACCTCCCAGGATATAGCCCCCCTTGTTAAAGAGTCTGTAAAACTATTGAGATCCTCGCTCCCATCCAGTATTCAAATTATTGAAAAAATTTCTAAAACAACCAATCCCGTTTTTGTGGACGCAACCCAGATTCACCAGGTGATAATTAATTTATCCACCAATGCTGCCCATAGTATGGCAGAAAAGGGCGGAATATTGGAAATCCAATTAAAAAATTTAACCTTGGAAAAAAGAAAGGGCGGCAAGTATAAAGAACTGGCTCCTGGAAAGTATCTTGAACTAATGGTAAAAGACACCGGCAGCGGTATTGACCCCAAAACACATAGTAAAATTTTTGATCCCTATTTTACCACCAAAGAGTTTGGAAAAGGAACTGGAATGGGGCTGGCTGTTGTCCATGGAATCATTAAAAATCATAATGGTATAATTGCGGTTGATACCCAGGTTGGAACGGGGTCTACTTTCAGTGTTTTTTTTCCGGCACTTGAAAAGCAGGATGAAAATAAAATAAAATCGCCATCAAAAAATATAACAGAGGGGACAGAAAGGATTCTTTTTTTGGATGATGAAGAACAGATTGTCGATCTGTCATTAAAAATATTACGTAAACTTGGATATACAGCTGAAGGCAGAACCCGCCCTATGGAAGCGGTTGAAGAATTTGAAAAGAATCCGGATTATTTTGATTTGATCATAACCGATATGACCATGCCGATCATGGATGGTTTGGAAGTATCTAAAAAATTAAAAAGGATCCGGCCTGATTTGCCAATCATAATCTGCACGGGGTATAGTTCAATCTTGGATGAAAAAACAGTAAAAAAAAATAATATTTCGGCTTTGGTAATGAAGCCTGTTTCACTGACAAAAATTGCAGGCGTTATCCGGGAGGTTTTGTCTGATCACTAAGACAAAACCTCAATCCTGGGTATTTGCATTGTCAGGGAATCAATAATTTCATTTAAAGATTCCCGTGGCCAGAATATTCATGAGGATGGGGATCAAATAGATAATCCCAACGGTGATAAATTTGGCTTTTATGCTCTTTTTTTGAAAATCGGCCTTCTTGATTTCTCTCAAGGCCTTCCCGGCCATCCCACGGCGGAAAGATATTTTTCGATGTCTTCGAGATTTAGGTTTATGCACATGCGAAATATCCGGGAAATTGTTGTCCTGGTCATCATCGGTGATCCAGCCATCGGGCCGTGAATTCCCCGGCGGCAGATCTATTTTCACTTGTGGCGGTGCCTGAGCCGGTAGTACTTCGGGCGCCGCGACCGGCTCCCCCACGTGCAGTAATATCCGCTCGATCACCGGTGACTCCAGAATTAACGCGATGATCCGCATGGGCTCACTGCACCTCGGACACTGCAACGCCAGACACTCGTAGATCCGGGCCAATAGAAGGGTCCAACAGCGGGCGGCGGTTCGACCAATACTGTCGGTTGGCCCCATACCGGATGGATCCACCTCCGGCAACCTCATCTTTGTAGGTTGCCTTTATGGGTGACCTGAGCTAGCCTATCTTTCAGGTCGGGGGATGACCTGCGCAATGAGTTGGGCTTCCTTCCATGGGGTAAACGATGTGCAACTTCTAGGACCTGTTCGAGTGTCTGCTAAGATCCATTTGAATCTTTCTACTTCAGATCAACACCTGATTAAGGGTATCCTTATATGCGTAGGAAAAACAAACGCTTTTTTCCTCCGGCCAAATCGTCTTTCATAACAGCATGTACTTCTTCGCTTTTTCCCCACCTTGCATGAAGCCAGCCTCTCCAATTCCTTTCTGAAATCCTCGTCGTTTTTGACTCTTAAGACACTGAAGGCTGAGTAGATGATGGCTAAGAACCACATGTCCGGAATGCCGAAAATTTTTGTTTCTTTGTTTTCATCCAGTGAATGGTAATAGATTACCCCCATGATGGAAAACATGAACATGATTTCAATGTTCCAGCCAACCATGGTCCGCAGTGCTGTGTCCCCGGGGCAGAATGGTTCCCAGGTCCCCCAGGGATCCTGCAAATTCATGGCGGTTGAATTGATATTTTGGGGTCATTATTCCACAAACCTGTTATCGGATTTTATCTTTTCGGCCCGGTCCTGGCTTTTTTCCAGCCATCCGGTTGAGGTCACTTTTTTGGTGTCAAATCCTGGCACATAGGGTTTGATGTCCAGGAGCGGAGTTTTGTCCAATACGTCTATATCTTCAATTTCCAGTATCCCTCCCCCACGGGATATGAGGCGGACAATGGAAAGGCCGATGGGGTTGGGACGCCTGGGGGCCCGGGTGGCAAACACTCCCCTTTGTGTTTTGTCCAGAAAAGGGGTGACCATTAGGTCAAACCCTTGGGACTGGTGAAAATGATAGAGCAGGATCAGATGGGAGAATCCTTCTATATCCGTCAATCC
>PIVS01001141.1 GCA_003353855.1 Desulfobacteraceae bacterium | reverse complement strand
GGCAATGCCCGGGCCGGTATCATGGATTATCAGCCTTGCGTATCTGCCGTTTTCAAGATGGAGGTGGGCTGATTCGCTATCCTCCCCAAGGATAAAAGTTGTGATATCCACATCCAGGATACCGCCTTTTTTTTCCATTGCCTGGGCTGCATTTGTACAAACATTCATTAATAGCTGTTTTATCTGGACCGGATCCCCAAGAATGGGTACAGGGGTATCTGGCAGTTTTTCACGAATTTCCATGGAAGCCGGCAGGGTTGACCGTAAAAATTTTAATTCTTCTTGAACAAGGGAAACAACGTCCAGGGGTTTGAGTTTTTGTTCCGTCTCCCGGCTGAAGTTAAGCAATTGCCTGACAATATCAGCCGCCCTCAGACTGGCAGTTCTTATCGTTTCAAGGTTTTCACGGGCCGGACTTGCGTCTGGTATCTCTCCCAAGGCCAAATCTGCATTACCGACAATGATGTACAGGACATTGTTAAAATCATGGGCTATACCGCCGGCAAGGGTGCCGATGGATTCCATTTTATGGGCCTGGCGAAGCTGTCGTTCCAGGCGTTTTCTGTGGGATACATCCCTTGCAATCCCCCTGAACCCGATGCCGTTTTTGTCAATATCCCTAATCAGGGACACCACCATTTCTATGTAACACCGGGACCCGTCTTTCCG
>PIVS01000620.1 GCA_003353855.1 Desulfobacteraceae bacterium | reverse complement strand
CAAGGAAACCGAACAAAACCTGGTCCAGGAACGGAGAACCCTTGAAACTAGGGAAAATGAGTGTTTAAAACAGGGGGATGCCCTAAGGGGAAAACAGCAATGGCTGGCCCAAAAAGCCTCCTGGGAAAAAGAGGTGATTGAGGCGGGGAAAGCGCTTGAAACAGCAGTGGCAGAAAAAGAAATACACCGGGAAAAACTGGAACGGCTTGAAGCTTCCATGCCGGCCCTGGAGATCAAACCGTTTTTTGATGCCATTGAGCGGGCGGCAAGGGAGCAAACGGACAGAACTCTTGCGTTTGAGGGGTTAAAGCAGGATTTGAATATTCGGGAAGCACTTTTGCTCAAGGTTGTAGAAGAGGAAAAAATCTGCCGGGAAAAGGTCCATGACCGCAAAAAAGAACAGACTGAGATTGAAAGACTGATCACAGATTCTGTGCTACCCCTGGACAACCAGATTGCCGGACATAAAGAACAGGTATCTGACCTGGGAAAACAGCAGGAGGGGATTGGCCTTCGCCTGGAAAAAATTTTGAAACAATCCACTGCCCGAGAAGCCCAACAAAAGCAGGCTCAAACATTGCTGGAAACCTCAATGGCCTACATTGACCTTAATAAACATCATGAAGGGCTGGGAGAAGCACTACCCCTCCTTGGGACATTGTTTGACCAGAGAAGCGGTTTGACACAAAAATTGGGGGCAATCACGTTAAAGCTTCGGGAAAATAAAAACCAGACCCTTGATGCTGAAAAGCGGTTTGAAGGGCTTGCGAAAACAGGGGCTCTGCAGCAAGAGGGCATAATGGAGATGGCACGCCAGCTGAAACAATTAAATCTGGAAAAGGCCGCTATCCTTGGACAAGAAACCGAAGGGGCCTGGCAGGTACGGCTTGGTAAAATGCTGGATGCCATTCCCCTGCGCAGGGAACTTGGGGTGATTTCCCGGCAGTTTGAAACAGCCAAATTAAACCAGGGCGAATTTGAAACCCAGTTTAAAAAGTTTTCAACCACCCTGGAAAAGACAGGAAAACGGGTAGATGAGCTGACCCGGGCAACACAAAACGCCCGGGAACAATTGTCTGATATTGATATCATTCTGGCCCAGGAAGAACGAATTGCAAGTCTTTCCCGCCACAGGGACCGATTGACAAGGGGAGAGGCCTGTCCTTTGTGCGGGTCAAAGGAACACCCGGCCATAGATATCTATAAGCGGTTGGATATTTCTGAGAACCGTGCCCGGAAAGCCAGAAGGGAAAAAGAGCTGGCAGAGTTGACAAAGGATCTGCAAAGGGCCGGCCGGGATATGGCCGGTATTGAGGCGCAACTGGCCACCTGCAACCACCAGAAACAGGAATTGGAAAAGATGTTTCTCACATACCAGGATGCCTGGGAAAAGCTTTGCCAAAAACTTAATATTGCCATGGATATCCACCATGTGGAAGAGATCAAATCCTGGCTCAACGGAGAAGAAACCCGAACCCTTGAAATCAAGGAAATTCTTTCCCGCCTGGAGAAAATTCGCGGCAGAATCCAGAATTTGGAAACCAGTTTGCAACAGGCCCGGGACAAGGAAAAAGAAACCTGCCACCTGATGGAGATGGGAAAAAATCAGAAGGCGATCCTGGTTCAAAGGGCTTTGGAGATACAGGCAATACAAAGGGAAACACAGCAGGAAATCCAGGTGGTGGAAGAAAAACTTAAGCAAATGATAAAAAGCCTGGACAAACAGGTGCCGGATCCAGACAAACAGGCCCTCTGGCTTGACCGTCACAGGGGGTTCTGGGAGGCATGGAAAACAGCCCGGACCCAGGGGGAAGACGCGCAAAAAGCCCTGGACCTGATCAAGGGGGAGATCTCACTTCTTAAAAAGGAAAAGAGCCTGGTGAAGGTACAACTATCAGAATTGGCGGAACAATTTACCCGCAGGCAAGCCCTATTGTCAGAACTGGTATCCCAACGAAAACTGGTGTTTGGGGAAAAATCGGTTAGAAAGGAACGGGATGATCTTGCCCGGAAACTTATCAGGGCGGAATCTTCTCTGTCTGGTGCACAAAAAGAAAAAACCATTGTCCAGAAGGGGGTAAACCAGACCAATGGGGGCATTGAAGAGCTGGAAAAAAGGATTAAGGAGGTGGCCCTGCAGGAAAAACAGGCAAAAATCACCTGGAAAATTACCCTGAAGGAAAGTGCTTTTAAGAATCAGGAGGGGTTTCAAAACGCCTTGATCACAACCCTTGAGCGAAAAGAGCTTGAATCCCTGAAAGAGGCCCTTGTCAAAGCGGAAAACAGAGCCCGGGCCCTGGCGGAAAAAATAAAAAAAGAACTGAAAAGTTTGCTTGCTTCCCCTATGACAGGGAAATCCATGGAAAAAATAGAGGTGGCGCTTTCGAAAAACCAGGAAGAACTCCAGTCCATTGGCAAGCGCCAGGGAGAAATTTTCCAGCGTATCCAGGAAGATAAAGAAAAACGGGAAAACCAGGCCGCCCTGTTTGAAAAAATTGATCACCAAAAAACGATTTATGACAAATGGGTACGTTTGTCCAGCCTGATAGGGTCCAGGGATGGAGATAAGTTCCGGCGCTTTGCCCAGGGGTTGACCCTGGATCATTTGCTCTATCTTGCCAACAAGCGGCTGCATCACCTCCATGGCCGGTACCTGGTCAGGCGGAAACCCAATGAAGATTTAAGCCTTGAGGTGGTGGACAGGTGGCAGGCCGATATTGTCCGGGATACCAAAACCCTGTCCGGCGGAGAAAGTTTTCTGGTGA
>PIVS01000619.1 GCA_003353855.1 Desulfobacteraceae bacterium | reverse complement strand
CGTCGGGGGAGCTTCTGGCAGTGGTTTCCACCTCTGCTCTGGAGTTGGGAATTGATATCGGCAACCTGGATTTGTGCATTTTGGTGGGATATCCCGGCACCATCATGTCCACCTGGCAGAGGGCTGGACGGGTGGGCAGGGACGGCAAAAATTCAGCCATGATTCTCATTGCCCATGAAGATGCCCTGGACCAGTATTTTATAAACCACCCGGATATCTTTTTTAAGATGCCTCCGGAAAAGGCTATTATCAATCCTGATAATTCAATTATCCTAAAACAGCACCTGGCCTGTGCCGCTGCCGAGCTGAGCCTGAAACAGGGTGAGCCTTTTTTAGAGGAGGAGCGGATAGCACGGGCTGTCACCTCTTTAGAATACAAGGGGAAACTGCTTAGAAGCCGGGAGGGAGGCATCTGGTACTCTGCCAGAAAATCTCCCCACAGGGAGGTAAGTCTGAGGGGAACCGGTGACACCATTCCCATTTTTCTGGAAGATACCAAACAAAATATCGGGAATATTGACAAACACCGGTCCTATTTTGAAACCCATGAAGGGGCGGTTTATCTCCATGGGGGATTATCCTATGTCATCACCCGGTTTGACCATGAAAAAAATGTGGTGGAGGCAAGCCGAAAAGATCTGCCATATTATACCCGGGCAAGATCGTCAAAATCCACCACCATTATCCGGCAGCTGGACTCCTGCATGGTCCAGGGCACCCGGGTGGGATACGGCCTTCTTAGGATTTCAGAGCAGGTGACAGGCTATGACAGAAAACTTATAGGCACCCAAAAATCTGTTGGCATAGTCCCCCTGGATTTGCCAAAACTTGAATTTGAAACCCAGGGGATCTGGATTGAAATTCCGGACAGGGTTAGGGATAAAATTGAATCTGACCGGCTCCATTTCATGGGGGGGATCCATGCCATGGAACATGCGGCCATAGGCATCATGCCCCTTTTGGTGATGACCGACCGAAATGATCTAGGGGGAATCTCCACTCCCTATCATTCCCAGACAAGCCGTGCTGCCGTATTTATTTATGATGGGGTTCCCGGTGGTCTTGGATTGTCAAAACAGGCCTTTGACAACGCTGAAACTTTGCTGAAGCGAACCTTCGATGTCATTGCCACCTGCCCCTGCGATACCGGGTGTCCCTCCTGTGTCCATTCCCCAAAATGCGGTTCCGGAAACCGGCCCATTGACAAGTTTTCTTCAAAAATTATCCTTGAAATGATACTTGCCGATACTCTGCCCGAATCTTTTTCCCTACACCCTTTGGAAGCCACAGTTCCAGAAGAGAGCAGGAGGGAAAAAAACCTCGAATCATCTCATGTCCTTTCCCGGAAACAAGGATCAGGACCGGGATTAAGATATGGTGTTCTGGACATTGAAACCCGGCGGTCGGCCCAGGAGGTGGGGGGGTGGAACAAGGCCGAGCGCATGGGGGTCAGCTGCGCCGTACTCTATGATTCAAGCTCCGATGAATTTCATACCTATCTTCAGGATGAGGTCGACACACTTTGTCAACATTTGAAAAAACTGGATTTGGTGATTGGCTTTAATATCATCCGCTTCGATTATAAGGTGTTGTCCGGTCTGAGTCATTTTGATTTCCACGGCTTGCCCACCCTGGATCTTCTCATGAAGGTCCACGAAATACTGGGGTATAGGTTATCCCTTGATCACCTTGTCCAGCAGACCCTGGGCTGCAAAAAAAGCGCAGATGGTCTCATGGCCCTTGAATGGTGGAAACAGGGCAAGATGGAAAAGATCATTGATTATTGCACCCAGGATGTCCGGGTCACAAGGGATCTCTACCGTTTTGGCAATGAGAATAAATTTCTTTTGTTTAAGAATAAGGCCGCACACCAGGTGCGGATTCCGGTTCTCTGGTAGAACCATTTATGCCTTGTGTTTTTCTGCTGGGTTCATTATAGAATCTTGATTATATAATGAATTTACAATTAAAGGATGTTGAAATCGATAGTTGGAAAAGCGCAATATAATCCATAAACAAATTGAATGATTTCAACACCCTTAATTAGCATTATTTGGGAGAGCGGATGAATAAATTTTTTTTTATATTTTGTGCAGCCATAATAGGTCTGACCACAGCCAACAACTTGTTGGCAGAAGAAAAAACATATTTAGGGTCGGAAGCATGCAAAGATTGCCATGAAAAACAATATAATAATTTCATGAATTATTCGAAAAAGGCCCATTCCTTTGGCAACATAAAAAAAATGGAAAAAAAACTGACTTCAGAGGAATACAAGAGCTGCTTTGAATGCCATACCACAGGCTACAGCCAAAAGGGCGGTTTTATATCCGAGGTGCAAACCCCCGGACTAAAGAATCCGGGTTGTGAGGTCTGTCACGGGCCGGGCAGCCTCCATGCCGAGACCGAAGACCCCGATGATATTGTCCGGGAAGTTACCATGGAAAACTGTAATACCTGTCACAGTGGAGACAGGATCGACGTCTTTGACTTTAAACCGCTCTTATTTGGCGGTGCCCATTGATTTTATTGAGGGGAACCCATGTTCAAAATATTATTTAGGTTCATAAACAAACGGTTGTGGCTTCGGGTTCTGATTCCGGTTTCCCTGGGTGTTATTCTGGTGATGCTTTTAACGCTCTGGTATAATATTTCATTTCAAAACAGGCTGGGAACCGACCAGCTGACCACCCAGAATAAGATCATGGCCCGGGCTGTTGAGGGGGGCATGTTTGATGCCCTTGCCATTGGAGATAATGATACGGT
>PIVS01000618.1 GCA_003353855.1 Desulfobacteraceae bacterium | reverse complement strand
GGCCTGATCCATCGGATCAATAAAGAGGAGGAGAGGGCCATTCTCCATCTGAAAAAAGCCCATGGCATTGATCAGAATGTATTTGAAATTGAACTCCTTTTGGGACACCTTCTGTTTAAACAGAAAAAATGGAAACAAGCCCTTCCCCACCTTGAAACGGCAGCCAGGTTGAACCCCGAGGCCGCCATGGCATTCAGAATGAAAGGAGAAATTTTCCTGGATAAACTTGCGAAAAAAGATCCAAGAAAAGCCGGGGCTGAATTTAACAGGGCCGTGAAACTTAACCCTTCCGATGCTGTTTCTCTGTCCGGCTATGCCCTTTCCATGGCCATCCAGAAAAAAAACCTGAAAATTGCTCTCTCCTTTGCCCAAAAAAGCGTAGCACTGGAACCCAGCCATCTGTTTCGAAACCGCTTAAAACAGATTCAGGGAATCTGTGACCAGGCAGATACGATCCGGACCAACACCATAAAATCAGCAGAATCGAAGGGAAACCTCCCATGAAAAAGATCATTCAACAATCTGTTGAAGAGAGCATCCAGGCAAAACAGCAGTTTTTTAAGGCAAATATCAAATCCATTGAATCCTGTGTCAATACCCTTGTGGCCGCCCTGAAAAAGGGCAGAAAAATTCTCCTGTTTGGAAATGGAGGAAGTGCCGCCGATTGCCAGCACATTGCCGCTGAGTTTGTAAACCGATTTCAAATGGAAAGACATCCCCTTGCTGCCATTGCCCTGACCTGTGACACCTCCATCCTCACCAGTATCGGCAATGATTATTCCTTTGAAGATATTTTTTCAAAACAGATCCAGGCCCTGGGTAAAAAAGGGGATATTGCCCTGGGGATAACCACCAGCGGCAACTCCCCCAATGTCATCAAGGCGATTCTTGCGGCAAAGAAACAAGGACTTACGGTTATTGGATTCTCCGGAAACAAGGGTAAACTCAAGGAGATCTGTGATATTCCCTTTTGTGTGGACTCAAAAACCACAGCCCGGATTCAGGAGGTTCATATCCTGCTGGCCCATATTTTATGCGATTTAACGGAAAGGCTTTATTTTAATGAATAGTCCCTCTAACTCCCTTGATTTCAGCCGGCTGAAAACCTATTCCATCAAGGATAGAAAAAGCCTGGTCAGCAAAGATGATTTTGCATCAACCTGGAAAAAAGGCGGCAAATTGTCAGACTTTATTACCTCCCTCCCCGGCATCCTGGCAGGCAATGACATACAGTCCGTCATCCAGGCCATTGCCCGGGCCGCCCAAAACAAAAAACAGGTTTGTTTTGCCATGGGCGGGCATGTGATCAAAACCGGCATGAACCCTCTGATCATTGATTTGATGGAAAAAAAAATACTGACCATGATTTCCATGAACGGGGCCGGCATCATCCATGACCTGGAGGTTGCAATGACAGGCAGAACCTCCGAGGATGTTACTGCAAGCCTTGGAGACGGCAGCTTCGGCATGGCAAAGGAAACATCGGATTTACTAAACCAGGCCATTGAAACGGCTGACTCAAAATCCATGGGGCTAGGCCGGGCTGTAGGCGAGATGATCCTGGCCGAAAACCTGCCCCATAAACATCTAAGCCTGAATGCAATGGGTGCGCAGCTTAATATCCCTGTCACCGTCCATGTGGCCATTGGCACGGATATAATCCACATGCACCCAAAATTTGATGCAGGCGCCTGCGGCAAGGCTTCCCACAGGGATTTTAAATTATTTGCCACCCAAATTTCAGCCCTTGAAAATGGAGTATTCATCAATGCCGGATCTGCTGTGATCATGCCTGAAATCTTTTTAAAAGCTGTGACCCTTGTCCGAAATATCGGCCATGACCTTGATGGGTTTACCACGGTAAATCTTGATTTTATCCGTCACTACCGGCCCATGACCAATGTGGTCAACAGACCCACCCTTGGCAAGGGAAAAGGATATGCCATTGTGGGGCACCATGAAATCCTCATCCCCCTTATTGCAGCCGGCGTTATTGAATCCCTATAATCAGGGATCTGTAAGAGAATTAAAATATCCGTACCGACTTGAAAAACTCCCATTAAGCCATTATATTAGTTTGTTTAATAAAAATTTAAACTGTTTGAGGTTATAAAAGAATGCCAATTTACGAATATAAATGCAATGAGTGCAAAAAAAATTTTGAAACCCTTGTAATGGGAAGTTTTAAGCCCCAGTGTCCGACCTGCGACAGCCAGGACCTGGCCCGGCTCATGTCCACCTGCGGCTTTGTGTCCAAATCCACAGGAGCGGACGGCGCACCCCAGGTTACCAGCTCGGCAGGTGCCTCGGGCTGCGGCAGCTGCGCTTCCAGCAACTGCGGCTCATGCGGAATGGGATAATATCCATGAAAAAAAACATACGCATCGGCACAAGGCGAAGCCAGCTTGCCCTGTGGCAGGCCAATCATATAAAATCTTGTATTAATACGTTTTTTCCAGAGTTTGAGGTTGAAATCATCACCATCTCCACCAAGGGGGACAGGATAACGGATCGTCCCCTGTCCATGGTGGGTGGAAAGGGGCTTTTTGTCAAAGAAATTGAAAATGCCCTGTTGAACAATGAGATCGACCTTGCCGTCCACAGCATGAAAGATATGCCCGGCCAATTGCCCGAAGGACTTGTCATCGGCGCCATACCCCAACGAGAAAATCCCTTTGATGTGATGATCTCAAGGGAGGGCAAACTGCTGGCCGATTACCCTGTTAATGCCAAAATCGGCACCTCCAGTCTTCGGCGGGGTTCCCAGCT
>PIVS01001140.1 GCA_003353855.1 Desulfobacteraceae bacterium | reverse complement strand
CACTTTCTATTTCACAAAAAAATGAAAAATTTTGAAAAGTGAAAATTTATTAACATTTCGTTTAATAGTCGATTAAGCGAAAGTCAAAAATTAATCCATTAAGGTAGGAGACTGTCTAAGGTTTTAAAAAAGTGACATTTTCAGTTTTTTGGCTCGTTCTCGATCAAAAATCATTTTTATTGCACAAAAATTTGGTGGCTTGTAGTTTGAATCATGGGGAACAAAATTAAAAAATTGAAAAATTTTTGCAAGGGGTTGTTTAGGATTTTTCACTTTCAACATGTGAAAATTTTTCCAAAAACACCCCAAAAGTGAAGGTGTCGTTCTCGAAAACAAATCCATAGATTTTCCTAAAAAATACATAAATTCTTTATTACAACTAGTATAACAACATATGTGAATATAAAAAAGATTTGCACTCTTAAAATTTTTTTATTTGATGAAAAGTGAAAAAACATGGAAAAACACTCATTTTTTTGATTAGGTCATATTTACGAAACTCTAAGAGTACCGATTTCTTCAAGAATGCAGTATTTTGTTACTTGGTGTATGACTGAAAGCTTCGTCAATTTAAAAAGAAATCTATGGATTTGTTTTCGAGAACGACACCTTCACTTTTGGGGTGTTTTTGGAAAAAATTTCACATGTTGAAAGTGAAAAATCCTAAACGA
>PIVS01000126.1 GCA_003353855.1 Desulfobacteraceae bacterium | reverse complement strand
TTAAAGAGAGGAATTATGCTTAAAAAAGATCTCATTCTCAAAAGCCCGGTTGAAAAAGCCATTGGCATTGAAAATATAGCAAACGGCCAATTTGGTGCGGTTCTTTCCCGGGCAGGCGTTGGTAAAACCAGTTTCCTTGTTCAGATTGCATTGACCCAATTGTTGGCAAATCAAAAAATACTCCATGTTAGCCTTGATGAGCACATGGACAAGATCAACCTTAGATATGATGAAGCCTATACCAATCTGGTTGACAACATAGGCTATGTTGATCCCCAGAAGGCGGTTCGCCTGTGGGATGATATTTGCCCGAACAAAGTGGGTATCAGCTACACAGAGTCCACCTTTAATACAGATAAAATTAAAGATTATTTGAAAAGTTTCAGAAAATCAAACCTTGCCCTGCCCTCTATAATTGTGATCGATGGTCTTGATTTTGATAAAGATGTATCCTCCACACTGGAAGATCTAAAAGCCCTGAACCAGAAATTTTCTGTTTTTATCTGGTTCTCCATGAAAAGCCACAGGGAAGAAGCCTGGAGCGAAGACGGATTTCCTGTTCAGCTGGAATCTGTAAAAGAAATGTTTGAAAAAGCAATCTTTCTCCAGCCTGTTGATGACAAGATTGAAGCTGTGATCTTAAAGGACGGTGACAGGACAGACCAAAAATACAAGCTGGATCCTGCCACCATGATGCTGGTTGAATAAATAATAGCTTTCCAGATATTGTCATTTAACGCCCCGGGTTTTTGTTCAAAAACCCGGGGCGTTTTTATTTTCAGGCCAAGGGGTCCCGGCATCATATCCATAGTCTGATAAAATTTTCAATGGACTGAAAAACCCGCTCCGCCCCCTTGCCGGTTAAAATACAATGCCGGTCATAATCAAAAAGATAATATTCTTTTACCCTGGAACTCAATTTATTGAATAATTTTTGGGTTCCCCCTTGACCGACCACAGGATCTTTTCTTGACTGAACTACCAGCACAGGCTTTTTAATGGCCTTCAGCTTTGGGCTCAGTTGTTCCATGAGCATTTCAAGCTGATGAATACCTGCAATGGGATTTCGGATATAATTAATGTGGGCATTTTCCGGATCATTTTCAAGAAATTCCTTTACAATGGCAGACGGGTGAACTTTTTTAATCATGGTATTCCACCTGTCAATGGCCGGAACAAAATAAGATCCCAGGTCATTGAGCTGCATGGGGGGGGCAACAGTAAAAATGGCTTCATAATCATCCACCCGGCAGGAGAGTTCAAGGGCAAGGCCTGCTCCGGTTGAAAACCCGCCGATGATAATTTTATCACAGGAATGTCTTAGGACCACATAGGCCTCTTCAACGGACTCCACCCATTCCTCATAGGTTGTTCCGGCCAGATCTTCCGGGGCCGTACCGTGGCCTGCAAGGCGGGGGACAAAAACCGTAAAACCTCTTTCATGGAGGTAGTGGGCAAAGGATTTCATCTCTTCCGGGGCTGCCATATACCCGTGGATCAGCAAGACACCGGCAATTTGATTGTCATGTTTTAAAAACAATGGCCTGCCGATGCGTTTTTTCTTGGATTCTCCCTCAATATAATGTGTATTGTAAGCCAGACTAAAATCCACGTTCATCTTTTCCGTTAAACGGCCCTTTACCAATTCCCGGATCTGCCGCCGGGATTTCTGGGCAATTTTCTTGAGACAGATTTCTGCGGCTGTAACCGGCTCAACTTCATTGGCCATAACTATGATGGGATTTTCCGTTCGAACACTATGAAAATCCGATGGGGTAAAAAACCGTGCCTGATCCTTAAAAACCTTATTCCCCTTAATTTGAATCACACGGGTTTTTTCGGCAAGGGACAAAAATCGCCCTATCCTTTTATATCGGTCATTGATCAGCAGATGAACCTGATTTTGATAAAAAATGTCAGACACGCAGCAAATCCGGTTCAGCAAAAGACAGGTAATGGCATAATAGACCTTGCAGGTGAACTCATATATATCAATACCCTCTTTTTTATAGGGATAATGCTTGAGAATGCAGGCCATTACATGATCGTTATTCAAGGTGGTCATGGCATATACATCAGACATATACCGTTCCATGATCCCATTGGAAATTTGTTTTGAGATCTGTTTGGAACTGATATCATCATCAAATCGAACCCGGCGCCGAACCGACAGCATGCTCTCGATATAGGGATCATTCAGATAGGGATTTATCTCAATGGGTTCTCCAAACCGTATGGTAATATCCACCCCGGAAAAGAGCATCCCCCCTTCTGTCATAAGTTCGTCCATTACTCTTTTGGAGGGTTTCTTCATTATAATCTTTGCAATGCCCCCAAGAATATTATCCCGGGCATTACCGGGATAATAGGTAATGTTCACAGGAACGATATGGGTGGTTTGCGCCAACACCTGATCCATGTCGGTTATCTTCAACCTTTTTGTCAGCCGGTCAAACTCAGGCTCCCCTGTACCTGCGAGCCTGCGCAGCCGTTCCCGGAAAAATTCACAGCGCAATGCAAGGGCTGCAGCCCCTGTATGGGGTCGGGAACCCCCTAGATCATCTGTCAGCGAAAATTGATTCTTTTTGATCAATTTTTTATTTTTCACCATCATGCCTTCGGGAAAAATAATCCATTGGACATTGCCGGATAAAAGGGTTTGTAAAATCAACTCGTCCCGATTCGGATCATGGGTGGAAACAGCCCCAAGCTTATTTAAAAACCCCTCCAGAACCGGGACATCAAACAACTCTTTGGCGGCAAGGGACCAGACCTGCTTTTTGGTGATGGAGTGAATGTGATATGGCAAAAAAATTGTTTCAATTCTTGTAAAATGATTGGCACAGAAGATGACTGAACCATCCGGGATATTTCCGCGGCCTTTGATTTTTATGCTGGCCTTTGAAAAACCTGAAAAGGTTTTAAGGGTATAACTGGACAATTCAAACGCAAAAGGGTTCATGTTTAAGGCCTTTAAAACAAGATTGTTTATCAAGCGGCTTTAATATATAAAGGTGATGAAAGATAATTGGCTTGACCCGACAATTATAATACTTAATGTTAGCTTTTTGTCAAAGAGATTTTAATTTAAGATGTGTTAAGAATGGAGGAGATTCATTGTATTCCAAAATAGTTATTTTACATTTCCCCCCCGAGGTTGCCCAGAAGGCATTGGTCTGTCAACTGGTTAAAAAATTTGATCTGATGTTTAATATTTTAAGCGCCAGAATTTCCAACAGGAAAGAAGGATTCATGGTGTTGGAAATTTCATCCGCCAACCGATCCGGATTTAATAAAGGGGTAAAATTTTTAAAAGATCAGGGTGTTGAGGTTTCAAGTCCTGAACACCAGATTTTCAAGGATGAAGAGGTCTGTACCCACTGCGGTGCCTGCACAGCAGTGTGCCCCACCGAGGCTTTGCATATCAAACGCCCCGAAATGGAAGTTCTTTTTAACAAGGAAAAATGCAGTGTCTGTGAACTGTGCATTCTGACCTGCCCGACACGGGCCATGGGTCTTTTCAGCAAAAACACAGAAGACGTGATCTAATGGCCTCCCCTGTCGTGGCAATTGCCCTGAGCGGCGGTGTGGATTCCCTTGTTGCAGGATTCCTCATGAAAAAAGCCTATAAAGAGGTATTTGGTGTCCACTTTACCACAGGGTATGAAAAAACCCCAACCAATGTAAAAGCCCTTGAAAACCAACTGGGATTTCCCGTTCATACAATAAACCTTACCCAACTTTTTGAAAAACAGGTGGTTCAGTATTTTATCTCAACCTACCTTGAAGGGAAAACCCCCAACCCCTGTGTGATCTGTAATAAACAGATAAAGTTCGGCGCCCTGCTGGAAAAGGCCCGGACCTTGGGAGCCGATGCAATTGCCACTGGCCATTATGCAACCATTGTCAATCCCCTGGCCTTTCCGGACAGAAAAATTTCAAAAAGCTGGCTTGAAAAAGGTGTTGATCCCCTAAAGGACCAATCCTATTTTCTTTCCATGCTTAGTTCCGAACAGTTGGACCGGATCATTCTTCCCCTGGCAGGCTTTACCAAACCCCAGGTAAAAATGCTGGCAAAAAAAAACAATCTTAGCCCCACAACCTCTGCCGAAAGCCAGGATATCTGCTTTATCCAGGACACTGGTTTTTCACAGTTTATCCTGGATAAGAAGGGGATATCACCGACACCTGGTCCCATTAAGGATATCAATGGAAAAATAGTTGGCACCCACAAGGGTCTTCACGCCTATACCATCGGCCAGAGACGGGGGCTTAACTGCCCGGCATCCGAACCCTATTATGTCCGGTACATTGACCTTTCCACCAACACCCTGGTGGTCTGTTTTAAAAAGGACCTGGCACAAACAAAAATGCAGGTGGGAAACATTATCTGGAATTATTCCGGAACCCACGAGATCTCAATGATAAGTAAAATTCGTTACAGCCATAAAGGGGCAGCCTCACGACTGATATGCAATGGCGCCTCGGGACAAGTTATATTTGATTCACCGCAATTTGCCATCACCCCGGGGCAGGCTGCTGTTTTTTATCAGGGAAACAGGGTGCTTGGTGCGGGTATTATCCAATGAAAAAAAAAAATTTTTATATTGAAACACTGGGATGTAAGGTCAACCAATACGAATCCGACGGTATTGCATCCTGTCTTGAAGAAAAGGGGTTGGTCCGGGGGGAAAAAAAGTCATCAGCCGATCTGTGTATTATCAACACCTGCGCTGTAACATCAAAGGCAGGCATGCAGTCCAGGCAGGCCATCCGGAAAATCATCCGGGACAATCCCCATGCAAAAATCATTGTCACAGGCTGCCATGCCCAGACAGATCCGAATCTTATCAAAAAAATTGAAGAAGTAGACCAGATTGTCTGCCACAAGGATAAAACCCTGATTGCCGACCTAATTACCGGCCAGGCTTCTGACCAGGCTACAGAACGGGCCATTGACCAGCCCCCCTCCTCTTCCAAAGCCCCTTTTGTTTTCCTGCCCCCGGACCACAGCAAAGAGAACCGGTTCCTTTCCTTTGATAAACCGGTAAAGGGTAATATGACAAGAGCTTACTTAAAGATCCAGGATGGTTGTAATGCCTTTTGCACCTATTGCATTGTGCCCTATGCCAGGGGGTCATCGGTGAGCATGCCGGAATCTGAGGTTTTCAAACATCTAGCAGGACTTGCCGGATCCGGATTCAATGAAGTAATCATAACCGGTATCCATACAGGCATGTACGGCCTTGAGCTGGATCCCCCGACCTCATTGATAAACCTGCTTAAAACAATGGACAAAGAAAAATTGGTAAACAGGGTTCGAATCTCTTCCATTGAACCTACAGAAATATCTGAAGGCTTGATCGAGCTTGCCGGCCAGGGTCATATCCTATGCGATCATTTTCACATTCCTTTGCAATCAGGTGATGATGAAATTTTAAAAAAAATGAAACGGCCCTATTCTTCCAGGTTCTTTGAAGATATGGTCCTTAAAATCCATGAAAAACTGCCCTTTGCCGGAATTGGTGTGGATACCCTCATCGGGTTTCCCTCCGAGACAGACAAACAATTTGAGAACACCTTTAACCTCATTGAGAAACTGCCCATCTCCTATCTTCATGTATTTCCTTTTTCAGCAAGAAAAGGCACCCCTGCATATCATTTTGACGGGAAACTCCCCCCGGAGGTAATCAAAGAAAGATGTGCAAGGATACGAAAATTAGACAAAGAAAAACAATCTGCATTTATACAGGCCAACAGGGGCAAAAAGCTTAAGGGTCTTGTTCAGAAAACCCAGGACAGACAGTCAGGGCTTCTCAAGGCAGTAACTTCCAATTATTTAACGATTCTGTTAGAAAAAAATGACTCTCTCAAAGGGAAATTAGTTGATCTTATCTATGAACAGTGTGATAGTGGCATGAACCCTATTGGCAAAGTTATTGGTTCAACCGATTAATTAACATCAACGACATCGGAGATTTGCAACCATGGAAGATGTGTATAAAAAACTTGCTGTTCACCTTGATAACACACCGGGCGGATATCCTGAAACCGAATCCGGGGTTGAACTTAGAATCCTAAAAAGATTATTCACCCCGGAAGAAGCTGAAGTTACCCTCTCTTTGGTCATGATGCCCGAACCTATTGAGGCGGTGGCCCAAAAGATCGGTAAAGCTCCTGAAGAAATCTTATCCATGCTCATTGATATGGGACAAAAAGGGCTGATCATCCACGTCAACCGGGATGGACAAGACTCATTCATGCTTGCCCAATTTGTGGTTGGTATCTGGGAATACCAGGTCAATCGCCTGACACCGGAATTAATCCGGGACTTTAACGAATATGTTCCCGAATTGATGAAAACACTGAAAAAGACAAAAACCCAGCAATTGCGTGTGGTTCCCGTGACAAAATCCGTGACCACACAACTGAATATCATGGATCACGAGCGCCTTGAAGAATTAATCAAAACCCAGTCCAAAATCCTGGTTGCCCCCTGTATTTGCAGAAGGGAACACACCATGGTGGATAAGGGATGCGGCAAGATTGAAGACGCCTGCCTAATCTTCGGAAGTGGTGCCTTTATCTATGAAAGCCGGGGCATAGGACGAACCATCAGTCAGGAGGAGGCCATTGAGATTGTAAAAAAAGGCGTTGAACAGGGACTTGTACCCCAACCCTCCAATTCCGTGAAGCCGATCAATATCTGCCTATGCTGCGGCTGCTGCTGCCAGGTCCTAACCAATATCAAAAGAACCGAGGCCCCTGCCAAGATTGTGAATTCCAACTACCAGGCCGCAGTAGATGAGGATCAGTGCACAGGATGCCAGGCCTGTGAGGAGATCTGCCCCATGGATGCCATTGAAATGAATGAGGCAAAAATTGTGGCAACTGTAAATACCGACCGGTGTATCGGCTGTGGGTTATGCGTGACTGTCTGCGAATTTGATGCCATGGCCCTGAAGGACAAGGAAGAGACGGAACGCTGGGAACCGCCCCAAACGATCGTTAACACCTATATGAATATTGCCAAGGAAAAAGGACTTTTCTAGCCTGAGAGCCCTTTTAAGATCTAAGTTTACGGAGGCCTGAAACCTAAGCATTACAGGCCTCTTTCTTTCTTAATCTGCTCATAGGCTTCCTGGATCTCTCTGAATTTATCATTGGCAAACTTGGTAAATTCTTCGGGAAGACCCTTGGATGCAATTTTATCCGGATGATACTCTGTCACCAGGATTCTGTATTGTTTTTTGATCTCTTCATTGGATGCGGTTTCATCGCATTTTAAGACGGCATAATATTGATTGGTTTTCCGTACATACTTTGATTTCAACCTGGCGAAATCTGTGCCTGAGTAATGAAAAATCCGTGTTGCCAACAAGAGCATGGACTCTTCTTCCACAGATACCTGGCCGTCTGCCGAAGATACCCTCAACAAAACATCCACCATTAACTCAATGATATTTGGCTGGGACCTGAAAACCATGTAAAACTGCCGGGCAAATGCCTCAAAGTGTTCAGGAGAATCAATGGCCTGGCGGAATATACGTTTAGCGGTTTGCTGACCTTCCATATCCAACTGAAGATCCCTGGCCATGAACATTTCCACCGCAGCAATCTCTTTTTGGGTTACTTGTCCGTCTGCCTTGCAGATCTTGGCCAGCATGGAAAAAGCGGCTGTAAAAAATATTAACTGCGCCTCTTCATTGGAGGACAAGCCGCTCTGCCCACCTGGTATTGATTTAAGATATACATCCTCTTTCTTGTCCACAAAAGTATGTCCGAATGCAGCTCCTGCCACAGCACCAATGGGTCCACCCAGGGCAAAACCAATGGTACCTCCTATCATTTTTCCAAGCCAACTCATTATCCATCCTTCCCGATAAAAATACTTGTATCATTTTCAAAGATTATATATAAACACTAATGCGCTAAGCGTCAAACAATTTTGACAAAAATCAGGATCATATGCTGACAAAAAATATTGTTGGAAGTCTTATTCTCCTTTTTAATATAATCGGGTTGGGATATTGTCTTTACCTTGGCACCCTTGCGGTATTAGAAAAAATCTCTCCCATGGAAAAGGTCGAAGAAGAAGAGCCCCTTCCAGTCAAAAAACAGCCGCTAATAATTAAGGACAGCATTGTTCCCGATGAAGATGATTTGCTCAAGGATATGGATTTATCAGATCTTGACAACCTGAATCTTGATGATTTTGAATAATTAAAATGAAAAAACCATGTCTTTTTTGTCCGTTTCTGAATCCAGTACCTGGCAGCTTTTTAGTGATTGTCGCCCTTTTTGTATTGCTTTTAGTATCAGGCTTAACCGGATGCAGCCCCCAGGCCGCGTCCCCTGTTTTCAGCGCACCAACCTCCCCGGGCACTCCCCGCTCTTTTTCCACCATCATGGATGATTCCATCATTTTAGCCAGAATAAAAACCAGGATGATTTCAGATGATTTTGTCCAAGGTCCCATTGACGTGGATGTGTACAATGGGGTAGCCTATCTGAAGGGAATGGTGGAAACAGATTCCCAAAAACGCATGACCGCCGATCTGACCCGGGGAGTTGAAGGGGTTATCAGGGTTGAAAATCAGCTCTTGGTAAAACAAAACAATATAACTCCTTGACCTAACCGCCGTTATTTCGTTTCTGCCACCGTTTCTTCTTTTTTACCTTTTCAGCAACCGGTGCACACCGGGTCTCTATACACCCTTCTCCCAAAATTGTTTCCACCTGCTCGAAAAAAGACGGATCAGAACAGGTCATGTATTCATCGGACAATTTTACCAGAACCCTGGGTTGGCCGTCATTAATCTTGATTTTCAAAAAGGAGGTACAATCGCCTGGATACCGTTCAATAATGGGTTTTAATTGTTCCAGAACCTTCGTGTCAAACTTTTTAGAATCCACATCAATAAGGATACCGCTGGTCCATTCTTCCCCGGCCCGGTCGATGGGAACTATCTTTTCCCCGATAAGCTTGACTATATTTTCAGTTTTCTGGACCTCGGCCTCCAGGATCACAATCTGCTCATCTGCCAAAAGGGGGTGAATTTTTGTGTAGAGATTGGGAAAAATCACCACCTCCACACTGGCAGACTGATCTTCAATGGCACAAAAGGCCATCATATCACCTTTTTTGGTCTTGTGAATCTTTAAAATCTTAATGGTACCTCCAATGCGAATCATCTTCTCATTGGACATATCCTGAAGGGTGGTGGTATTCACATTGGCATATTTTTGAATAATCTGAGCATATTTATCCATGGGATGACCGGTAATATAAAAACCCAGGGCTTCCTTTTCCAGCCCCAGCAACACATTGTCCTCCCACTCCTCAATATCCGGAAGTTTGGGCAGGCTCACCGGAAGCGCCACCCCCATATTGGAATCGGCAAACAGGTCCAGCTGGGAATCGGATTTTTCACGCTGAATCCGGTTCCCATGGTCCAGGGCCTCTTCCAGAACAGCCATCATCTGGCTTCGCTTTACCGAGGTTGCATCGAAGGCTCCGCATTTTATCAATGCCTCCAACACCTTTTTATTGGCTTTGCTGGTGTTCACACGCTCACAAAAATCGTAGAGGCTCTTATAGGGGCCATCCTTATTTTCCCGGATAACCACAATGGATTCAATTGCGGCATCCCCTATGCCTTTGACGGCGGCCAGACCAAAGCGGATACATCCGTCGGACACGATAAAATGAGCATCACTCTCATTGACATCCGGCGGCAGCACACGAATGTCGTGGCCCCGGCATTCATCCATATATTTTATAACTGCATCGGAATTATTCCGCTCACTGGTCATCAGCGCCGCAATGAACTCCAAAGGGAAATTAGCCTTTAAATAGGCTGTTTGGTAGGCAATCAGAGCATAGGCGGCACTATGGGATTTATTAAACCCGTACCCCCCGAATTTTTCCATGAGATCAAAGAGTTCCTCAGCTTTTTTCGGGTCATGGCCGTTTGCTGTGGCCCCCCCCACAAAAAGAGCTCTATGCTCTTCCATCATGGCGGCAATTTTCTTACCCATGGCCTTTCTGAGACCATCGGCATCTGCCATGGAATAATTGGCCAGGATACCGCCAATCTTCATCACCTGTTCCTGGTATAAAATAACCCCATAGGTCTCTTCTAAAACCTCCTTGAGCTCATCAAACAGGTAGACCACCTCTTCCCGGCCGTTCTTCCTTTCCACATAGGAATCAGCCATTCCGCTGTCCAGGGGACCGGGGCGATACAGGGCAACCAGGGCTACAATATCTGAAAAGCTTGCAGGTTTGAGCCGGGTAATCAGCTCTTTCATTCCACTGCTTTCAAGCTGGAATACCCCTGTGGTATCTGCATTTTGCAAAAGCTCAAAGGTTTTTTTATCTTCATAGTCCAGGTGAAGCAGGTCCGGTGCCTTTTTACCCTGTTTTTCAATGAGAGCTATACAGTTTTTGATAACCGTCAGGTTTCGCAACCCCAGAAAATCAAATTTAACCAATCCCAGTTTTTCCGTATAATTCATGTCAAACTGGGTAATGGTCTCCCCCTCCTTACCCCTGAAAAGGGGCAGGTATTCGTTCAGGGGCTTGTCTGCAACCACAACCCCTGCGGCATGGGTGGAGGCATGCCTTGGCAACCCCTCCAGGAGCATGGCGATGTCAAGCATCTGACTCTTTTCTTCGGACTCACCACATTTATCCCGGATGGCCGGTACTTCCTCAAGGGCCATGGCCAGATTTTTGACATTATCCGGGATCATCTTGGCAATCTCATCCACTTCGGAAAGAAGCACACCAAGGGCCCGTCCCACATCCCGGATCACCGCCTTGGCCTTGAGCCTGCCAAAGGTGATAATCTGGCAGACATATTCAGGCCCGCCATACCGGTCAATGGTATATTTATAGACCTGGTCCCGGCCTTCAATGCAAAAATCCACATCAATATCCGGCATGGAAAGGCGGGCCGGATTAAGGAATCGCTCAAAGATCAATCCGTGTTCGATTGGGTCAAGGGCGGTAATATCCATGGCATAGGCCACCATGGAGCCTGCGGCTGACCCCCTGCCCGGCCCCACGGGAACCCCGATTTTGTTGGCATATTCGATAAAATCGGCCACAATAAGAAAATAACCGGGAAATCCCATATTCAAGATAATGTCTATCTCATACTTAATCCGTTCCCTATAGACCGCTTCGTCCACATCCGGACTCTTTGCCTTTATCAGGGCAAGCTTTTCTTCAAAACCCGCCATGGCCTTTTCTCTGAAAAGATCATCCTCGGACTCTTCTTCGGTCTGGGCATATCTGGGAAAATGGTAGGATTTTTTTTCAAATTCCACATTGCATTTGGCCATCACTTCCCGGGTATTTTCAACTGCATCGGGAAAACTGCCAAGGGAGTCTGTCATCTCCTGGGCAGATTTAAAGTAGAGCTCGTCGGAATCAAATTTAAACCGCTTCTCGCTGTTAATTGTATTCCCTGTCTGGATGCACAAAAGAATCTCATGTGCCCTGGCATCCCCCTTGGACAGGTAATGACAATC
>PIVS01001139.1 GCA_003353855.1 Desulfobacteraceae bacterium | reverse complement strand
GATTTAGCTTCCATGGAGATGCAGGTGGAAGAAAAAAGCGATCATTTTCTTATAAATGGTCAAAAGATGTTTAATACAAGATCCCACTATGCGCAATATCACTGGCTGGGAGCCAGAACAGCCAAGACAGATCCGGGGTATAAGGGAATTTCTCTTTTTATCGTGGATTTTTCCACCCCTGGTATCTCCCTTACCCCCTATTATACTCTTGGCGGGGAGAGAACCAACGGCGTGTTCTACGATAATGTGAAAGTTCCCAAGCAGGCCCTGGTGGGAGAACAAAATAAAGGGTTCTACTATATCATTGAAGCTTTGGCCTATGAGAGAATATCCACGGTGGCAGGACTTGAACGGGAGCTTGCTCACCTGGTGGATCTTGCAAACAAAACCGGCAAGGGTAAGGATCCTGTTGTGCGCCAGAAGATAGCCCAATTGGGCATTGATATAGAAGCTGCAAGGTTGTTTGCACAAAAAGTGGCCTGGATGCTTGATAATAAGAAGATTCCTTCCCATGAAGCGTCCATGCTTAAAATCATGGTATCGGAAACCGAGCAGCGGCTTTTGAATACAGCCATGCAGATAATGGGGCCCTATGGTCAATTACAGGAAAATTCAAAATGGGCTGCCATGGATGGAAAATTTGAGTGGGCCTATAGATTTTCTGTTCAGGA
>PIVS01000125.1 GCA_003353855.1 Desulfobacteraceae bacterium | reverse complement strand
GGTAACGGTCTGCTGATTCTGGTCATTCTCCTCCAGGTCGTATTAAGATACGGGTTTGGCCGCGGCATGGTGGTATTAGAGGAACTGCAATGGCATCTATATGGTCTTGGCATCATGATGGGTGCTTCCTATGCAGTGGTAACCGATTCTCACATAAGGGTGGATATCATCCAGGCGCGCATGTCTCAAAAATGGAAAAACAGATGGGAATTGTTTGGAATTATTTTCTTTTTGCTACCATTTGCCTTTGTCATCTTTGATCAGAGTCTGGGTTTTGTCCATGAATCCTATCGGGTTAATGAACGTTCCGCCGCGCCTCTAGGGCTTCCGTTCAGATGGATAATAAAAGGCGTTATTCCCATTAGTTTCGCTCTGTTGATTCTGGCTACGATTTCACGGGCAATTCGAATTCTCAACTCCATGGGGAAAGAAAATTCAGATGGAAACAGGTGATTATTTTGTCCTGGCAATGTTTTTAACCTTTGTGGGATTCTTGTTTACAGGTTTTCCTGTTGCATGGGTTCTGGGTGGTGTTGCAGTTCTTTTTACCCTTATTGCCACCATTGCTGATACATGGTTCGGAACAATGACAGGTCTTGATTATCTCACCCTTGGCATGTCAGTGAACCGGATTTTTAAATATATGGATAACTGGGTTCTGGTGGCCCTGCCCATGTTTATTTTCATGGGACTGATGCTTGATAAATCCGGTATTGCCGAAAAAATGATGGAATCAATGCAGGAGCTTTTCGGAAAAATCCACGGCGGACTAGCCGTGACCGTAACCCTCATTGGGATAGTTCTTGCCGCATCCACCGGAATTATCGGGGCCTCTGTGGTATTGCTGGGCCTCTTATCTCTTCCGGCTATGATGAAACAGGGATATTCAAAAACACTGGCCCTTGGAACCATTGCCAGTGCCGGAACCCTGGGAATACTTATTCCCCCTAGCATTATGCTGGTTATCATGGCGGATCAATTGGGACTTTCAGTGGGGGATCTTTTTATGGGTGCCGTGATTCCCGGGATACTCCTGGGGATTTTATATATCACTTATATTCTTATTTTCAGTTTTTTAAAACCCTCTGTAGCCCCGGTTCACCCGGATAGGCGGCCGATTGAATGGCGGATGATATTTGATGTTTTTAAAACCATACTGCCTCCGGTGATTCTTATCATAGCCGTTCTGGGTTCAATTTTTGCCGGTATTACGACGCCTACGGAAGCAAGCGGGGTCGGTGCCTTTGGCGCCACCATCCTGGCCTGGTATAACAAAAAACTGAATTTTTCTGTTATTGTTGATGTGATGAAAAGCTGTTTTAACACCACTGCCTATATATTTGCCATTTTTCTTGGTGCAACAACATTTGCCCTGGTTTTAAGATGCCTTGGAGGGGATGAATTTATTGAAAGAATCCTCACCGGGATACCCTTTGGATCATACGGGATTTTAAGCATTATCCTAGGCTGTGTCTTTCTGCTTGGATTTTTCCTGGACTGGATTGAAATCACGTTGATCATCCTGCCTCTGGTTGCCCCGGTCATTTCCTCCCTGGGATTCAGTGTTAACGGGTTTGATGTGGTATCGAACCCTGAACTTCTCTGGTTTGTGGTCCTGGTGGCTGTTACCCTGCAGACATCATTTTTAACACCGCCGGTGGGCTTTGCACTCTTTTATCTAAAGGGTGTCTGCCCCCCTGATATTCAACTAATTGATATCTATAAAGGTGTTATACCCTTTATCCTTTTGCAGCTTACAGGTCTTTTAATCATCGCAATCTGGCCGGAACTTGTGACATGGCTGCCAGCCTATGTTTATAAATAGGTTTAAGAAAATTCAAATAAACCTGTTTTTTTTTAAAATAACAGTTATATCTAACTTTACTCTATAGCTTTACGATAAGGAGGCAAAAATGAGAAAAAGACAAGTTTTAAAAATTGCAGGTCTGTTTCTAATTATCATGGCTCTTACATCCCCCCTTCAGGCTGAACAACCCATAAAGGTGGCCCAGCTTGCGTGTCTGACGGGCCCCTATGAGGCCTATGCAAAACAAGCAGTTGAAGGGTTTAAACTTGGGCTTGAGTATGCCACCAATGGCACCTTTGAGGTTCTTGGAAGGCCCATTGAGGTTATTGTCAAAGACACCCATATGAAACCGGATATGGGCAAACAGCTCCTCACCGCAGCTTTTCAGGATGACAAGGCGGATCTCGCGGTGGGACCCGTGTCATCAGCCGTTGCCATGGCATGCCTTCCCGTTGCCAAGGAGTTCAAAAAAATTCTTATTGTTGAACCTGCGGTGGCGGATTCCATTACGGGAAAAGCCTGGAACAGGTATATATTCAGGACCGGTAGAAACTCTTCCCAGGACGCCATTGCAGGGGCTACAGCCATTGGGGGGCCGGGTGTGAATGTGGCTTATATTGCACAGGATTACACATTTGGACGGGATGGGGTGGCCACGGCAAAAGAGGCTTTGGGCGCAACAGGCGCAAGGGTTGTTCATGAAGAATACATGCCATTGAACACAGTTGATTTTACAGCGCCTGCCCAGAGGATCATTAAAGCCATGGCTAAAGTTAAAGGCAAAAAATATCTGGCCATTTACTGGGCAGGTAAAAACAACCCCACCGCCAAACTCAATGCCATGAAACTGGACAAGCGATACAACATTCAAATGGCTGTTGGCGGTAATATTATTGATGTGCTTAAAACCTATAAGACCCTTGTGGGTGCAGAAGGTGGTAATTATTACTACTATGAGAGCCCGGACAATAAAATCAATGACTGGCTGGTTAAAGAGCATTTCAAGCGGTTTAATGCACCGCCTGATTTTTTTACCTGCGGCGGCATGACTGCAGCCCTTGCCGTGGTTAAAGCATTGAAAGAAGCTAAAACCACAGAAACTGAAACCTTGATCCAAACCATGGAAGGGATGCATTTTCAAACGCCTAAGGGCGAGATGGTATTCAGGAAAGAAGACCACCAGGCACTGCAGGACATGTATGCCTTTAAAATTGCAACCCGAAAAGGAGTTGCCTGGGGAATCCCCGAAGTGACCAAGGTGATTTCATATAAGGATATGGATATTCCCATCAGAAACACAGGTAACTAATTGGAGCTTTCTATGAATTTGGCGCCTGTTATAAAAACACCTGTTATTGAGACCCAAAACCTTACCATACGCTTTGGCGGTCATATTGCAGTCAACAACCTGAATTTAAAGGTTGAACCATTTAGCCTTAAATCTATTATCGGTCCCAACGGGGCCGGTAAAACCACATTGTTCAACCTTATTTCCGGACAATATACACCCACATCCGGCAAGATTTTGTTCAACGGCCAGAATATTACCAAAATGGGGGTTGCCAAACGGACAACCATAGGTATTGGCAGATCATTTCAGCTGACTAATATTTTCCCCAGCCTCACGGTATTGGAAAATGTTCGTCTGGCACTCCAGGCCAAAGAAAAGGTCGGCATGGTTTTCTGGAAGCATTATAAGGAATATTCAGCCCTTGAAGAAAAGGCCTATGGGTTTCTCAAGCAGGTATTGCTTGAGGATAAATATATGTTTGAGGCGAGCCTGCTCACCCATGGGGAGCAGCGCAAACTTGAGATTGCCATTCTTCTGGCCCTTGATCCAAAAGTGCTGCTGCTTGATGAACCCACAGCCGGCATGAGTCTTGAGGATGTACCTGCCATTCTTGAGATTATTCAAAAAATCAAATCCCTGAAAAACAGAACGATTCTTCTGGTTGAGCATAGGTTTGATATGATCATGGCATTGTCTGACTCCATTGCCGTACTCCAGGAAGGATCCATCATTTGCGATGATACGCCAGGGGCTGTTTCAAACAATAAAGTTGTGCTTGAAGCATATCTTGGAGGAGGTGTTAAACATGGGTGAACCGATTTTATCTTTGGAAAATGTTCATACCCATATTGGTCAGCATCACATCCTCCAGGGTGTCTCATTAAATGCTGAGCCCGGGGGAGCCACCATCCTTCTTGGGAGAAACGGTGCCGGTAAATCAACCACACTGAAAACAATCATGGGACTTTACCCGGCGTCAACAGGCCAGATCTATTTTAAAGGTCAGTCCATTGAAAAAGAGAAAACCCACAGGATTGCTCAAATGGGTATGGGATTTGTTCCGGAAGACAGAGCTGTCCTCTTCAATCTGACGGTGGAGGAAAATTTTCGTCTTTCCATACTTGAGGAAAATGAAAAAACCCATGAAACCTTAAATGAGGTGCTGGATCTTTTCCCTGCATTGAAAAAATTCTGGAAAACAAAGGCCGGGCTTTTATCGGGAGGGCAAAAACAGATGCTTGCCATCGCAAGGGTCTTTGTGTGTGACCATGCCCTTCTTCTCATTGACGAGCCGTCAAAGGGGCTTGCCCCCATTGTCGTGGATCACCTGGGCGAATCGCTTTTGCGGATTAAGGACAGGACAAAGGTCATCCTTGTGGAGCAAAATTTTAATCTGGCACTTCAGGTGGGATCGGACTGTTTTATCTTAGATGACGGCCAGGTGATCTTCCACGGGATGATTCAGGATCTGGCCCAGGATAAAACAATGATGAAAAACTATCTCGGGATTTGATAAAGACCATAATCAGGGGGCTTAATGACAACTCAAACAATTGCTTTCAATATAGACAATAAAATGATGAAGACAGGTTTTGGCTGGGGTATTGGCATCGGCTTGTTTTTGCTTCCGCTTATATGGATAGATATTGTAACCTATTTAACCCTCACGGTTGCAGGTCTTTCCCTTGGTATGCTCATTTTTCTTATTGCTTCGGGCCTGACACTGATCTTTGGACTTATGGATGTTCTGAACCTTGCCCATGCCGCATTTTTTGCATTTGGGGCCTATGCCGGGTACACCGTTCTGAATTTGTTTAACTCCTTTGGCTGGATAGAGACGGCATCTTTATCCTCCAGCATTTTATATTTATTAATTGCCCTTTGTGCTGCCGGCGGTGTTGGTGCACTATTGGGCGTTGCAACAGAACGAATGGTGATCAAAAAAGTCTATGGCGATCATCTCATGCAGCTTCTGGTAACTGTCGGGGTCTCCTATGTTATTGTTGAAATTCTTAAGATCATATGGGGGGTTAATGATGAGGTGGTCCCTGTCCCCATGGGGTTCCAGGACAGTTTTATTATTTACGGAGTGTTTGTGGAATATTTCAGGGTCGTTGCCATAATTCTGGGAGTTGGCATCTTTGCCGGGCTTCAATTTCTTCTTAAAAAGACCAAAATAGGCATCATTGTCCGGGCAGGCGTGGAAAACAGGGAAATCGTCAAGACAACCGGGTACAATATCTCTCGGATTTTTACCTCTGTTTTTGCCCTGGGCGCAGCACTTGCCGCCATTGGCGGAACCATGATGGCCATTTTTAATCAGGCGGTTGATCCCGTAATGGGAGACCAGTTTCTTATTTTTGCTCTCATTGTGGTCATTATCGGGGGGATGGGCTCTGTCACCGGCAGTTTTGTCGGGGCTATTATTGTCGGCCTTTCATTTAATTATGTGGCATTTCTTGTTCCCAAAATGGCTCTTGGGGTCAACTTTATGATTATGGCAGTCATTCTTTTAATCCGCCCAAAAGGGCTTTTCGGGAAAGAATAGATTATGGATATCAGCATGACAAAGCAATTAACAAGACAAGAGCAAAACAAATTTGACAAACAAGCCACGGTCAATAATTCAATCCCTTATATGCAAATCAGTGTCATCATTTTGTTCGCCGTGATGCCCTTTATTTTTCCATCCTTCGGGCTTATGGATGTGATGGCAAAGATAATGATATTTACCATTGTTGTAGCATCTTTTGATCTTCTTTTAGGCTATACCGGCATTCTTTCTTTTGCCCACGGGATGTTTTTCGGCATTGGGGCCTATAGCCTTGCTCTGATCCTCTACTATACTTCAACACCTGCATGGTATCATATCCTTCTTGCCGTGATTGTAAGTCTTGTGATCAGCATCTCCATCGCCCTGATAATCTCTTTTTTCTCTTTGCGTGTAAAGGCAATATTTTTTGCCATGCTCACCCTGGCCCTGGCTGAGTTTGCCCATATCCTTGGCGTACAATGGACCAGTTTAACCGGAGGAGAGGATGGAATATCTTTTATTTTACCTTCTATATTCAACTTTAACCAGACATTGGGGACCCTGTTTAACACCCATATAAACGGACGTCTTATCGTCTATTACCTGATTCTTGTCTGCATAGTTTTTTTGTTTGCAGTGTTATTGCGTTTTATCCGATCTCCTTTGGGAAGGGTTTTAAAAGCCATACGTGAAAATGAACCCAGAACCGTTGCCTTGGGGTATCAGACATTTGGCTACCAGATCTATTCGATCGTTTTCGGTTCGGTCATTGCATCCCTTGGCGGTATTTTATTTGCCATGTGGCTGTGTTATGTAAATCCGGATTCGGTATTTCACACCGCAATCATGGTGAATATCCTGCTCATGGTTTTGATCGGCGGTATGGGAACCCTCTATGGATCCATGATTGGTGCAGGGTTTCTTATCATCACCGAAAACTGGTTGCCAGGGCTTTTAAAAGCGATTGCCAGTTTGGCTCCGGATAATCTGCTGGTCAAAAGCATGGCAGACAGATGGCAGCTTTATTTTGGCATCCTTTTTGTCCTGGTGGTCATATTTTTTCCCAAAGGGGTGATCGGGACCATGCGTTACTTTCTGGACCAGAGACAGCAAATGAAATAAACCCAAATTTTAAGGATATATCATGAAAACAGGATCAGAATTTATCACCATTAATGACCGCAGTATCCATGTAAGGGTGTATAACCCGGAACAGAAAAAAACCATTGTCTGTTGGCACGCCTTGGCCAGAAACGGTTCTGATTTTGAAACCATTGCGCTTTTATTGTCAGAAAAATACAGGGTGATTTGCCCGGACACCCTGGGAAGGGGGTTGTCCCAGTGGGCAAAAGATCCTGGCAAAGAATATAATTATTCCAATTATGCCGGTATTGCCATGGGGATCTGTGAGCATTTTAATGTTCACAAACTTGACTGGCTGGGCACCTCCATGGGCGGGATCATCGGTATCATCCTGGCAAGCGGCCAGCTTAAAGGCCGGATACAACACCTGGTCATCAATGATATGGGCCCTGAAATTCCAGGGGATGCCCTTCAGAGAATTGTTGATTATGTATCCGGTGTTCAGCCCGAGTTTGAAACATTTGTCGACTACCAAGACTATTTAAAAGAATTATATAATATAATGGGTGAAAGAACCAATGAGCAATGGTTCCGGATGACAAGCCAGTCTTTGCGAAGAAAAGACAATGGCAGATTCACGGTTCATTTTGATCCGGACATTATTCAGGTTTCCGATGAAACCGTTCCGGCCATAGACCTCTGGGGCTTGTTCAAACAGGTGGATTGTCCTCTTATGCTTCTTCATGGGCAATTATCAGATGTACTGACCCGGGACATTGTAACAAGAATGTCAGCCATTCATGCCGGGATGAAGGTAATTAGGATTTTTGACTGTGGTCACGCCCCCGGGCTGCACCTGGATGATCATAATAATCCAATTTTGGATTTTTTAGAGTAACTAATCCCATAATAACCCGGTAATGATATTGTTCACGCTCACTCATAACATTGTTTTTATTGTGTTATTTCAATTTTGATTTTCATCCAGCATTTCACGTATTTTATCAGCAAGATCAGTCATCATACTTGGCTTCATTATCACATTTCCCATAGGCTTCGAGCACATCAACCAGCTCTCTCATGGGACGACTAATGGATTGAACAAGAAAAAAGCAGATTAAAAAAATGATACCACCGCCGATACTATCTTCCGGTCCTAATTGTTGTAAAAAGACATGAAAAATATCGAATAATCCTGTCCCATTTATAGGGGCGATTTTATCAGACAACTATCCTGGATTTTATATGGTTTGCCTTGGGTTTTCTTGCTTTTGATCAGCCTTTAATCAACAGGAAGAAATTTTTTTTTATATTCCTTTTTGATATGCATTCCCAGCAGGGTAATGCCCTTTTCAAGTCTGGTGCTCCATGTGAGACCACAGTTAATTCTCAGACAATGCTGCTACCGGTCCGATGAAGAACAGATGGCACCTGGAAGTATGGAGATGCATTGTTCATAGGCCTTTTGGTAAATCTTCATTGTGACGATCTTTTTATTTAAAACAATCCAGATAAACATCCCCCCCTGGGAAAGGTGGTCTGGGTGTCTTTTGGGAAATGGTTTGCAAGGGCAAGGGCCGAGGCCTGGTTTTTAATTTGGTTTCTCATTCTCCTTAAATGGCGGTCATAGGCTCCGGTATCTAAAAACCGGGATACAATTCTATGGTTGATATTGGGTGTGGAAAGCTGTGTGTTAAGTTTCATTCTGATCACCTGTCTTTTAAACCGACCGGGAAGGGTCCATCCGGTTCGCAGCCCAGGCGCCAATGTTTTGGAAAAAGAGGAGCAATACAGAACGATCCCCTGGGTGTCCATGCTTTTAAAGGTTGTGGGTCGTTTATCGCCGAAATAAAGATCTCCATATATATCATCTTCAATAATCGGCAGGCTCCAGGCATTGGCGATTTTGAGAATGGCCTCTTTATTCTTTCCTGATATGACCGAACCCAGGGGGTTTTGAAAATTAGGATTCAGCAGGCAGGCCTTTATTTTATTGGAGGACACTGCTGTTTCAAAGCTTGCCGGGTCAATGCCGGTGTCGGAGCAGCCGGGCAATTCCACCACATACATATTTAAGTCTTCTATGAGTTGCAAAAAACAATGGAATACCGGGGATTCCACCAGGATGGTGTCACCGGGACTGGCCACGGCACGCAGACAAAGGCTGACCGCTTCCAGGCACCCGTTGGTGGTAATGATATCATCCGGGGTTACCATGGAGGCATATCCCAGCATCATATAGGCCTGGTGAATGGTGGACACGCTTAATCCCAGGTGGTTGTGGAGTTTTCTCAAAGAGGGTAGTTTTTCACCCGGGGCAAACACCCCTTCCATGATATTTTTTTGAATTTCATCGGCAAGTGCAACATACCGGAAGTTAACAGCTGGTTTCATATTCCCTGGGTTTATAAGATCGGAGATCTGTTATGGCTAAATTTATAATATTCTGTAACTGTTTTTATAGTCTGTTTAATATATACTCCAATGAAAATCAATGCCCAGCAGGGAATAAAATAAAATTGTACAGGAAATAAAATGAAGAATTTGAGTCTCTATGTGATTACTGTCCTTGTCTGGGGATCCACCTGGATTGCCATCAAGTATCAATTGGGATCTGTGGACCCCATGGTCTCTGTTATTTACAGGTTCGGTCTTGCGGCGGTTGTGTTGATTATCTTTTGTAAAATCCGGGGGCTTAGCCTGAAATTTTCTTTGAAAGAACATTTTTTCATGGCGGTTCTGGGTCTTTTTTTGTTTTCCCTAAATTACTGGCTGGTGTACCTTGCTGAGGTTTATCTGACATCAGGTCTT
Organism: Desulfobacteraceae bacterium; assembly: GCA_003353855.1. Taxonomy (GTDB): domain Bacteria; phylum Desulfobacterota; class Desulfobacteria; order Desulfobacterales; family Desulfobacteraceae; genus NBML01. The sequence goes on along the minus strand of PIVS01000125.1, from coordinate 2,024 downwards.
GTGGCTGTTATGTTTTCTTCCATTGTTTTTTTTAACATTGCAAATGGTGCCATCTTTCTGGGAGCACCCCTTGAAAGGAAAATGATGGCGGGTGCCCTCATGGGAGTTATAGGGATACTGTTTATTTTTATGCCGGAAATTAAGTCCTATGAGCTGTCTGGTAAGGGAGGGGTGGGGATCGTCCTGGGATTTTCCAGCGTATTGCTGGCCTCCTTTGGAAATATTGCCTCGGCAAGGAATACAAAAAACAATATTCCGGTTATTCAGGCCAATGCCTTTGGCATGGGATACGGCACCCTTGTTCTGATTTTGGCGGCTGTTTTCCTGGGCAAAGACTTTAGCTTTTCCTTCTCGATACCCTATGTGGGCTCCCTTGTTTTCCTGTCTGTGTTCGGTTCCATCATAGCCTTTGGCAGTTATCTCACCCTTGTGGGATCCATTGGGGCTGACAAGGCTTCCTATGCCATCATGGTGGTGCCTGTTGTCGCCCTGATTATTTCTTCCTTTGCCGAAGGATATATTTGGAATTTTTCCGCGGTTGTCGGTCTTATTCTGGTTCTTGGGGGTAATCTTTTGGCTTTGCAAAAAAAACCGGAGATACCTGCTTGACCCCCCCCCGTCAATTATTACCGGTTGCATATTGAAATGGATTTATGTTAATTAGGTTCGTTATGAAACAATATGTAATAGATGGAATAAGTCTTCAGGACTATCATAAGTTAAAAGAATATCTTGATAAACATCTGGAAACAGCTGCCCTGGACGGTATTTACTGGCTTGAACTGGAACGTGACATCCTCACCCCTGTCCAGTCAGCCCACAAAGACTGCGGGCCCCACGTGTTTGGATTGATGCTGGAAAACAACTATCTGTCTTGTGAACTCCTTGTGAGGATTAAAACAAATATCAAGTGCGATTGTATGGGTTATTCCACAAAGGAGCAGCGGGACTGGTTGATTGATCAAACCGATGCTATCCTGGAAAAGCTTTCAATCTGCATTTAAAAAATATTAGGTTGGACCAATGCTTAAAATAATACCCCTTGGCGGTCTTGGTGAAATTGGCTTGAACATGATGGTGGTGGAGTATGGCGATGTCATGTTTGTTATTGATGCCGGCCTCATGTTCCCGGAAGATTATATGCTGGGGGTGGATATTGTTATCCCGGCAATGGATTATCTGAGGGATAATCGTGAGAAGATTTATGGCGTTATTATCACCCATGCCCATGAAGATCATATCGGGGCCTTGCCCTACCTCTTAAAAGAGATTCGACTTCCTGTTTACGGAACTGCCTTTACCCTTGGGATTGTACGTAATAAACTGGTGGAATTTGATCTGAACAAGCATATTGATCTTAACTTGGTCAATCCGGGAGAAACCCTTTCCATTGATCCCTTTGAAATCGAATTTATCCGGGTGAGCCATTCCACTATAGACGGGGTGGGTCTTGCCATTAAAACCCCTGAAGGTGTGGTTGTGCACACCGGGGATTTTCGGATTTCTCACAATGCAGACAAAATGAAAAATACGGATATATCCAGCTTTGCCCGGTTCGGAGAAGAGGGGGTGCTGGCATTGATGTCTGACTCCACCAATGCCGAGGTGGAAGGGTATACCATGTCTGAACAGGAAGTGGGCAGGAATCTGGGCAAGCTTATTGCCGCAGCTTCGGGCCGGGTAGTTGTTGCCATGTTTGCATCCAATGTATCCAGGATCCAGCAGGTGATTGATATTGCCGTGAGCAATAATCGAAAGATAATTTTCAATGGCCGGAGTATGGAACAAATTGTCACCGTTGCCACGAAACTTGGGTATATCAATTGCCCTCCTAGTATGATCCGGGATATCAAACAGATCAACTCCTGCGCAGACGACAAAGTGCTTATCATCACCACGGGAAGCCAGGGAGAGCCCATGTCTGCATTGGTCAGGATGGCATCGGGGATTCATCGGCATATCAATATCAAAAAAAAGGATACGGTTATCCTTTCTTCCAAACAGATCCCGGGTAATGAAAAAGC